>DASVHW010000040.1 GCA_036382395.1 Candidatus Binatia bacterium
CTCGCCGACGGACGCCGCGTGATCGATCAAGAGTGGGTGCAGCTCAACCTCGCCCGGGTGTACGCGCGGCTCGAGTATCTGCGGCTCATCAACTGGAAGGTCGCGTCCGGCACGGCGGTCAATCCGGCCGACGCCAGTGCCACCAAGGTGTTCGGGACGGAGTTTTTCTGCGAGGCGTACCGGCTCTTGCTCGAGGTTTTCGGTCAGGCAGGCTACCTGCGGCACGGGTCTCCCGGCGCCGTGCTGCGTGGCCGCCTCGAGCGCGCCTATCAAGGGACGCTCTTTCTCACTTTCGGCGGCGGCACCAACGAGATCCAGCGTGACCTGATCGCGCTCTTCGGTCTCGGCATGCCGCGCGTGCCGCGCTTCTAATCGGGTACCGAACATGGATTTCACACTCAACGAAGATCAGCAGGCAATCAGCGACCTGGCGGGCCGGATCCTGGGCGAGCAGCTCCCGCCCGAACGGCTGACTGCCATCGAGGCACAACCGGACTGGTTTGCCGCCGACATTTGGGCGGAACTGGCAGGGGCACAGCTGCTCGGTGCGCCGTTGCGGGAGGACGTCGGCGGAGCCGGCTTCGGCATAGTCGAGGCCTGTCTCGTGCTCGAACAGATCGGCCGCACCGTTGCGCCCCTCCCGTATCTCGCCACCGTGATCCTCGGGGCGATGCCCATCGATGCATTCGGCTCGGCCGAGCAGCGCCGCCGCTACCTCCCCGCTGTCATCGACGGCTCGCTCATTCTCACTGCGGCGCTCGTCGAAACGGGCAATGTATTCGTCCCAGCGTTGCCGGCAACCGTCGCCACCCGCGACGGTGACGGCTGGCGCCTCGACGGCGAGAAGCATTTCGTCTCGGCGGCGCACCTTGCCGGACGCATGCTGGTGCCGGCGCGCACCGGCGCCGGCAGCGTCGGTGTGTTCCTCGTCGACCCGAAGGCGGCCGGTGTCGCGCTCGATCGCGTTCAGACGACGGCCCTGGAACCGCAGTTCGTGGTGACCTTGTCCGGAGCGAAGGTCGGTGCCGGCGACGTGCTGGGCCACCCAGCGCAGGGCGGTGCCATTGTCGACTGGCTGGCGCAGCGCGCCATTGCCGGGCTGTGCAGCATGCAAGCCGGCGTATGCGACGCGGCGCTGCGCCTCACGGCCAAGCACGTCTCCGAACGCGAACAGTTCGGCGTGAAGATCGCAACCTTTCAAGCGGTCGCGCAGCGCGCCGCCGACGCGTACATCGACACCGAGGCGGTTACGTTGACGGCGCGCCAAGCCGCGTGGCGGCTGGCGGCGAAGCTACCGGCCGACGAGGCGCTCTCGGTCGCCAAGTTCTGGGCGGCGGAGGGTGGCCAGCGGGTCGTCCACGCGGCGCAGCATCTGCACGGCGGCATCGGCGTCGATACCGCCTACCCGCTGCATCGCTACTTCCGTTGGACGAAGCAGATCGAGCTCACGCTGGGCGGAGCAATGGTCCACCTGGCCCGGCTCGGCGCCCGCATTGCGGCGCGGCCGCCTGGGCTGGCGTAGGAGAGCGATCGTCCGCAAGAGCCGAGACAGTCGGAGAACGGACGCTGGCACCCCTTCGGGGTGCGTGTCGGGGTGGAACGTTCGCAACCGGTGGTATCGGCCTGCGGCCGCAGGCCCGCGGCCTCAACCAGCGGCTAATCTCTGTCATCCCTTCGGGATGGGGTGGGCGCGCCCTTGGCTTGCGGTCGCAAGCTCCAGCAACGCGCGGACCTTGGTGCTGACGTCATCCGCGCGCACGATCTCACTGATCATCGCCACGGCGTCGGCGCCGGCGGACAGGACCTCAGGCATCGTCTTGGCCGTGATGCCGCCGATGGCGACGATCGGGAGCGTGACGCGGCTGCGGATCTGACGCAGGTGGTCTAATCCCTGCACCGGGTCGGGACGCTGCTTGCTGGTGGTCGGGTAGATCGGGCCGAAGCCGATGTAGTCGGCGATGCCCTCTCGCGACGCGGCTTCGGCTTGGGCCACATTGTGGGTCGAGAAGCCGATTATCCTGGTCGGCCCGAGGATCTCGCGCGCCGCGGCGACCGGCAGGTCTTCCTGGCCGAGATGGACTCCGGCGGCATCGATGAGCTTGGCGATGTCGGCCCGGTCGTTGATGATGAGCTGCGCCTGAGCGCCATCGGCGGCTGCCTTCACCGCGCGCGCGATCTCGACAAAGCGGCCCGTAGACTGATCTTTCACCCGCAACTGCAGGAGGCGCACCCCCGCATCGAGCATCGCCTGCGCCAGCCCGACGTACGACAGCTTCGGATCACTCAAGGTATCGACGATTGAGTAAAGAGGGTGGGGAAAGGAGAACATCGCTTATGGCTTATCGCATATCGCGTATCGCAGACCCGAACTTAAACATAAGCCATAAGCTATATGCCATACGCGAAGCGGCGCTCAGTCCGCGTCTGAGCGCCGCTTGGGCGCGATCTTCAGTTGGGTGATCTTTTTGTGCAGCGTGTTCCTGTTCATGCCGAGGAGCGCCGCAGCTTTGAGTTGATTGCCCTGGGTACGTTCCAACGTCAGCTCGATCAGTGGACGCTCGATGCCTTCCATGATGAGCGGATACAGATTGGTCAACTCGACCTCTCGAGTTTGGCGGAAATACTCCTTCAGCTTGAGGCGCACGACATCTTCCAACGACAGGTCATCGTAGGCGGTCGCGGCGGCATCGTGCGTCGCCAACGCCAGATCGCGCGGCATGAGCGTCGGGCCGGGGGCAAGCACGGCAGCACGCACGAGCGTGTTCTCCAGCTCGCGCACATTGCCGGGCCACGCATGCGCGTTGAGAACGTTGCGCGCCTCCGGCGAGATGCCGGTAACGTTGGTTCCCATCTCCCGGTTGATCTTGCCGATGAAGTAGTTCACCAGTTCCGGGATGTCCCCGCGGCGCTGGTGCAGCGGCGGCACCAGGATGGGCACGACCTTCAGCCGGAAGTACAAGTCCTCACGAAACCGCCCCTGCTTGACGGCGCGATCGAGGTCCTGATTGGTGGCGGCAATCAGACGGCAGTCCACCTTGATGACCTCGCGGCCGCCGATGCGCGTCAGCTCCCTTTCCTGCACGACGCGCAGGAGCTTGGCCTGCAACTCCAGCGGCATGTCGGCGATCTCATCCAGGAACAGGGTGCCACCGTGCGCGACTTCGAACATGCCGGCGCGCTGTTCCGTGGCGCCGGTGAACGCCCCGCGCTCGTGTCCGAAGAGCTCACTCTCCAGCAGATCGCGAGGGACCGCCGAGCAGTTCAACGCCACGAACGGGGCGCTCCAGCGCGGCGAGTGCGAGTGGATGGCCCGCGCGATCAGTTCCTTGCCCGTGCCGCTCTCGCCCTGAATCAAGACGGTGGCATCGGTGGGGGCCACCCGTCCGATGGTCTTGAAGATCTCCTGCATCGCGGGAGTTTTGCCAATGATTTCGACGCCCAGCTCGAACCGCCGATGCGTCTGCTCCTCGAGGCGGGTGAGATCCGTCGCTTGGCGCCGCATTTCGAGAACCCGCTGGACCAGCAGGCGCACCTCCTCGATGTCGAACGGCTTGGTGACGTAGTCATACGCTCCGCGCTTCATAGCCTCGATGGCATTGATCATGGTGTTCTGCGCGGTGATGATCACGATCGGCGTGGTCAACCCGGCCTCGCGGACCTTCGATAGCAGCGCCAGGCCATCGAGCCCGGGCATCTTGATATCGACCAACGCCAGGTCGAAGTGGTCGCGCGTCAGGGCGTCCAGTGCCGCATCGCCGGTTTCCACTTGTTCGACCGCGTGGCCTTCGCCGGCCAGCGTCGTCTGCAGCACCCAGCGGATCGACTCCTCGTCGTCCGCCACCAGAATGCGACCGGTCAGACTTGTCATGAGACCACCGGCAACGTCACGGTCACCACGGCACCGCCACTGCGCCCGTTTTCTGCATGGATGTCTCCCCCGTGTGCGGCAATGATGCGCTCGCAGATGGCCAGGCCAAGGCCGCTGCCGCGCGGCTTGGTGGTGAAAAACGGTTCGAAGACCCGTTCCAATTCCGCCGCCTCGAAACCGGGTCCGGTGTCGGCAAGCTCCACACGTAAAAACTTCCCCAGACCTCTGCGCGCATCATCGGAACCACCGTACCCCGCTTCCCCGCCAACGGCAGCCTGAGTGCTGCCGCGCCGGATGTAGAAATCGGTCTCCATCCGCGTGGTCACGGTAAGGGCGCCGCCATCTGGCATAGCCTCCAGCGCATTCTTCACCAGGTTCAAGAACACGTGTGTCAGCTGGGCCTCTTCGCCGCGCACGTCGGGCAGGCTCGGATCGATCCGGAGGCGGACGCCGACGTGCTTCGCACTCAGCTCGGTCGCCATGATCGCCAGCACCTCGTGCAACACCTTGTGAATGTTTACCGGATCCAGCTTCGGAGCGGGAGGTGTGCCGAGGGTGAGCAACTGCTCGACCAGCCGGCTCAGACGGTCGATCTCGCGGATCATGACACCGGTGTATTCCCCGATCTCCGGCTGATCGGCGAAGCGTTGGGCGAGCAGTTGCGCCGCACCTTTGATGCCGCCGAGCGGGTTCTTCACCTCATGCGCCAGACCGGCGACGAGCCCTCCCAGGCGCGCCAACGTCTCATTGCGGCGGGATTCGTCCTCGAGCTTCTTTTGGTAACTGAGGTCCTGGATCACCAGCGCCGCACCCTGGATCTGGCCCTCTGGTCCCCATATGGGCGAGCAGCTGACGCGCACCGGCACGGTTCCCTGGCGCGTGGACAAGCTCTCCTCGCCGCACGACTGATTTTGCGCCAGGGTCCGCGTGCGCCGCACCATCGCCGCAAGCACCGGCGTGGATGCGAAGACGTCGGTGCACGGCCGCTGCAGCACCTGCGCTTCGGCCAAGCCGGTCAGTGCTTCGGCGGCCTGGTTGAACATCGTAATGCGATCGTTGTCGTCGGTGAGAACCACCGCATCCGCCAGACTCGCCAGCACATTCTCCAGTGGGTCCGGGGCCACCCGCGCCGCCGCAGCCGGAGGCTGCGGATTCTTTCTCTTGTGCCTCGCCGCCAGCATCCGTGAATCGTAACACACGGCCGTAGCGTCGGAAACGGGCACGTCGGAAACGACACGTCGGAAACGGGCACGTTGACAACGGCGTCGAGCCCACGTTAGCTTGACGTCTCTGATGATCAGCGTCCGCAACGCAATCGATGTGATTTTGGGCGAGGTGCACGCGCTGGGCACGGAACGCATCGCCCTACCGCAGGCCTTGGGCCGGGTCTTGACCGAGTCGGTGACAGCGAGCCGTGATGTGCCTCCATTTCGTAACGCCGCCATGGATGGCTACGCGCTGCGAGCGGCGGATGTTGCCGCCGCAACGGCAGAGAGGCCGGTTATCCTGCCTGTGCTCGAGACCGTAGGTGCCGGCAGCGTACCGCGCCACAGCGTCGCCGCCGGAACCGCCATCAAGATCATGACCGGCTCGCCGATGCCTGAAGGCGGCGACGCAGTCGTGCGCATCGAAGACACACAAGAGCAGGGCGGTCAGGTGCGCGTCTTCAGCAGCGTGCCGGCCGCTGCGCACGTGCGCCAGCCCGGTGAGGATATGCGGGTGGGTGAAACGGTGCTGGCGCCCGGACGCGCGTTGCGCCCGGCGGACATTGGTCTGTTGGCCTCGCTGGGAATCGCGGTCATGCCCGTGCAGCGGCGGCCGGTGGTCGCAATCTTGGCCACCGGAGACGAGTTGGTGGAACTCGGCCAGCCGCTGGCCCCAGGCCAGATCGTCAATAGCAACGCCTACACACTGGCGGCGGCGGTCGAAGAGGCAGGCGCCATTCCGCGCCTGCTGGGGATCGTGCGCGATACGCCCGACGCCACCCGGCAGGCATTTGCCGACGCGTTTGCGGCCGACGTGGTCCTGTCTACCGGCGGCGTTTCAATGGGCGCGTTTGACCTGGTGCGTGAGACCCTGACGGGGCTGGGCGTCGTCGAACGCTTCTGGAAGGTGGCGCAGAGGCCGGGGAAGCCGCTGATGTTTGGAGTGCGTGACCGGACACCGGTGTTTGGCTTGCCGGGCAACCCGGTATCTTCCCTCGTGTGCTTCTATATCTACGTCGGTCCGGCGTTGCGCGCCATGCAAGGGCTGACGCGCGTCCATCTGCCCGTCGTGACCGCCACCGCCGCGGAAAACGTTCGGACGGCAGACGGGTTGACCGAGTTCGTTCGCTGTATGCTGGAAGGGGAACCGGGTTGCTATCAAGCGCGCCCTACGGGCTCGCAAAGCTCCGGCGTGCTGCGCTCACTCTCTCTCGGCGATGGCCTGATGATTTCACCGCCCGAGGTCCGTATCATTGAACGGGGAAACCCGGTGCGTGTGATGTTGCTGAGCAGCGATGGGGTGGTAACGCCGCCGGTATGAGACCTAGTCCTGAGTGCTGAGGCCTGAGTGCTGAGTAACCGATGGAGAGCCAGGCCGTTTGCGGCGGCGCCAGAAGAATTGCGATAGGAGTGTTGCCGCGGCTCCAAGGAGCGCGGACCCAAGAATGAGCAGTGTTTTCGCAATCTCAATTGGAGCAAAAAAGAGGAACTTGAACCTCACCGGGTCGCTGTTCTGCAGAAAGACGGCGAGCACGACCACCAGAATGACGATCGCCGCGATGAGTTTCACTTTGCCCATAGGTCTATTTATGCCTTCCAGAATCGCGGCACCGAGTCAAGGAGGCTGAGGTGCGGGCACGCATTGGGCACGGCTATGACCTGCACCGGCTGGTCCAGGGGCGGCGGCTCATCCTGGGCGGTGTCGACATCCCACACCCACGGGGATTGCTCGGCCACTCCGACGCCGACGTCGTACTCCACGCCAGTTGCGATGCCATTCTCGGCGCCATGGGTGCGGGAGACATCGGCCAACATTTTCCCGACACCGATGAGCGCTACCGGGGCATCGCCAGCAGCGAGCTGCTGCGACAGGTAGTGGCCTTGATGACCGGACAGGGCTGGCGTGTGGGCAACCTCGACGTCACCATTTGCGCCGAACAGCCGCGTCTTGCGCCTCATCGCGACGCCATCCGCCAGCGCCTCGCCGATCTGCTCGGCGTGTCGAAGACCTGCGTGAGCGTGAAAGCCAAGACCAACGAGGGGGTCGACGCGATCGGCCGTGGCGAAGCCATCGCCGCAACGGCCGTCGTGTTGCTCGAAAAAGATTAGTCTCTGGTTTGTGGTCTCTGGTTTCCGGTTCGAGACTCAGGACGCAGCCCTCAGTGTCTGTGAGGAAATGCGTGGTCCGAAACCACAACGATTCCGCCTTGCGTTGCGCCAAAGAGGCGCAATGCCGGTGGTATAGGCTTCCAGCCTGTACTAACACCCGGCGGCCGTTCGGCCGCACCTTCATTGGTACAGGCTGGAAGCCTATACCACCATGGGCGACCTTCGGCCGCTCAGACAGAGTGTGCTGACGAAATCTCATTTGCCCGTACCAATTTCCTCACAGACTCTCAGCACTC
>DASVHW010000041.1 GCA_036382395.1 Candidatus Binatia bacterium
AAGACGCGCGACATCGATGCGACGGTTGCCCAGACGCGGCAGCTGCAGAAGGCGGGCGCCGCCGTGGTGCGTATCGCCGTCGACAGCGACAAAGAGGTGGCGGCGTTGAAGGAAATCCGCGCCCAAACGGACGCCACGCTCGCCGTCGACTTGCAGGAGAATTACCGCCTGGCCGTGAAAGTGGGGCCGTATGTCGACAAGATCCGTTACAACCCGGGCCACTTGCACCACGTCGAGCGCGACAAGCCGATACGCGACAAGGTGGCCTGGTTGGTGTCTGTCGCCCGCGACACGGATTGCGCCATTCGTATCGGTGTCAACTGCGGTTCGGTGGCGCCGGAGTTCTTGGCGCGATCTCCGGGCGACCAGCTCGAAGCCTTGGTGCAGTCCGCCATTGGTCACGCTGATTTGATGGAGGAGATCGGCTTCGACCGGTTTGTGGTGTCGCTGAAGGACTCCGATCCGTGGAAAGTGATCGAGGCGAACACGCGTTTTGCTGCCGCCCGGCCGCAAGTGCCTCTCCACCTCGGCGTCACCGAGGCGGGCATGCCGCCAGAGGGCGTGATCAAGACGCGGTTGGCGCTCGAAAAACTTCTGGCGCAGGGCATCGGCGACACCATCCGCGTCTCGCTCACGCTGCCGAACGAGCGCAAGCACGAAGAGGTCGAGGTTGGCCACGTCATCCTCGACGACGTGGCGCACGGCCGGTTCATTTCGGTGCCGGACTTCGGCCAGGGACTGAACATCATCTCGTGCCCCAGTTGCTCGCGTGTTGAGAACGAGAGTTTCGTCGAGCTGGCCGCGCAGGTGCGGGAGCTCACCCGCTACGCGCAGCAGTATCGCATCACCATTGCCGTGATGGGTTGCCGGGTGAACGGCCCGGGCGAAACCGACGACGCGGATCTCGGCCTGTGGTGCGGTCCCTCGACCGTGAATCTGAAAAGGAAGGACGTGAAAGTCGGTGTCTTCGGCTATGAGCAGGTGCTGCCGCGGCTGCGTCAGGAGCTTGATCGGCTGATCGCCGAGCGCACAGGCGTGCGCGTAGCTTGACGCCCGGTTAGGTTTTACGGCATGAAGCCCGCGACCATGGCGTTTGGACCGACAGCGCTGCCGAAGATGATGATCGGCTTCGTTGTGCGCCGCTGCACCGTCGAGGTCGGCCACAAGCCCTCCCCGGAGGAGTTCGCGGCGTGGGCGAATAACTACAACGACGGTGACCGCACCTGCAGCCTCTTTGGCCGACCCATCAGCGTGGACGAGGCTCGATTGATCTTGCGGCATCCGGCGCGGCCGGTGAGCGCCCGGAGCGCGGCGCCGTACGAATGTGTGGCCGCTGCCGACACCCTGACGAGCACTGGATCCGCCACGGTCATCTCGCTGCCCGCAATCAAGGCACGATTGAAAGCACGTGCGAAGTGAGCGGTCAGCTGTCAGCGTTCAGCTATCAGCTTTCGAAGGCATGTCTTGTATTGGTCATTGTTCCTCAAAGCTGACGGCTGAAAGCTGATCGCTGAAAGCTCTATCCCATGCGTCCCCGCGATCTCGCTGCACTGGAATTTGATCACGTTCGCAACCGGCTGGCGGACTTTGCGTGCTCGCCGGCGGGGAAGGATGCCTGTGGTGCGCTGGTACCGACCGGCGAGCG
This sequence comes from Candidatus Binatia bacterium, assembly GCA_036382395.1. NCBI lineage: Bacteria > Candidatus Binatota > Binatia (SeqCode) > Binatia bacterium. Next base: position 1,646 of record DASVHW010000041.1, read on the forward strand.
CGGGCAAGCCGAGCCAGCCCTGGAAGCTGCCTGGCAATGCTTCCGGCTTCTGGAGCAACAGGGCAATATCCCGCTGTCGGAGTTCCCTGATATTCGTGCTTCCTTGCGTACGGCAGCGCGCGAGGGCGCCGTTCTCGACGGCAAAGCTCTGGTCGAGATCCGCAGCGTTCTGACCGTCCTGCACGACACCCGTGCCTTTTTGAAGAAACACGCGAGGCCGTTTCCGGCTTTGGCGGAGCTGCCCGATCAACTCGTGCCACTACCCTCGCTGCACCAGACGCTGGCGCGGGCTCTGGATGAAAACGGGGATGTCAGCGATGACGCTAGTGACGAACTCGCAGAGGTGCGGCGCACGATCCGGCATCTTCGGCAAAAGCTGACGCGACGCCTGGAAGAGCTGTTGGTGCAGCCCACGATGGCTGAGCTGCTCGGCGATCGCTACGTCACGCTCCGCAACAATCGGTTCGTCCTCCCGATCAAGACGGCCATGGCCAATCAGTTCAACGGCGTGGTGCAGGACCGTTCAGTGTCCGGCGAAACCGCGTTCATCGAGCCGCTGTTCGCGGTCGAGCTCAACAACCATCTGTTGATGGCCAGCAAGGAAGAGGAGTGGCTGGTGCGCCGGATTCTCGGCGACCTGACCGCGTTGGTGCGCGCCGAACACGAGACCCTCATCGCCAGCTTTGCCGCCCTGGTGGAAATCGATACGCTGGTCGCGCGTGCGAAGTTTGCGCAACGCTACCGCTGTACGCAGCCGCGCTTTGATCAGGAAGTAATGCTTGAACAGGCGCGCCACCCCTTGTTGATGTTCGCCGGGCGCGAACTCACCCCGGTCGACCTGTACATCCCGGCGGGGAAACGCGTGCTGGTGATTACCGGTCCGAATACGGGCGGCAAGACGGTGGCGTTGAAGACGCTGGGGCTGATGGCGCTCATGGCGCAGAGCGGTATGTTGATTCCGGTTGCCGAAGGCGGCCGCCTGCCGTGCTTTGAGGCGATCTACGCCGACATCGGCGATGAACAGAACGTCGAACGGAACCTCTCGACCTTCTCGGCTCACGTCGCGAATCTGACCGAGATCATCGAGCAACATCACGCTCCGGCACTCGTCCTGCTCGATGAGCCTGGGGTGGGTACCGATCCGGACGAAGGGGCGGCGCTGGGCATCGGCATGATCCAGATTCTCGAAGCCGGCGGGGCGCATGTCGCTCTCAGCACGCACTACGCGCCCCTCAAGGTCTTTGCCTTGAGCCGGGAAACCTGCGTGACCGCGGCGGTCGATTTCGATGTGGAGGCGATGCTGCCACGGTATCGACTGCGGTACCACTCCGTCGGCGAGAGTCTCGCCTTGCCGATCGCACGCCGACTTGGGCTTCCGGCCGCCGTGCTCGACGCCGCGGAAGCCGCGCGTACGGAGCAGGCAAAGGCTCTGTCGACTGCGGTGGCGCGGCTGGAGGACAGCCGCCGCCGGTACGAGGAGCGTCTGGCGGAAGCCGACGAGCGGGCGCGTGGCGCGGCGCGGGCGGAGCAGGAAGCCGGCCGCCTGCTCGATGATCTGCGCGAAAAGCAGCGGCGGCGATGGGCGGATGAACTGAGTGCGGCACGCGAGTTCGTGCGCACGCTGCGCGAGCAAGGTCGGGAACTCCTGGCGGCCATCGAGCGGGGCGCGGCCGATCGCCGGGCGCTCTCTCGCTGGCTGCAGGCGCAAGAGGCGGCGATGGCCGAGCATGCAAGTGAGATCGCCGAACAGCCGGTCGCTTCCGGTCCTCCGCAGATCGGTGATCAGGTTGAAGTCGTGGACACCGGGATTCGCGGCCAGTTGATATCGGTGGAGGGTGACCGAGCACGGATTCAGCGCGGCAGCCTCCGTTTTGAAGTGCCGGCCGGCCAGCTGCGGCGCATCAGCGGCCAGGCGCAGGCTCCCGTCGAGATCCGCGTCGCGGTTGCACCGGAGGACACTCCACGGGAGATCACGTTACTGGGGTTGCGGGCCAGAGAGGCCGTGGTGCAGCTCGAGCGTTTTCTCGATCGGGCTGCGCAAGCCCATTTCCAGTCGGTGCGCATCATCCATGGTGTCGGCAGCGGTGCCTTGAAGCGGGCGGTCGAAGAGTATCTCTCCAGCTCACCGTATTGCGCTGGCTTCCGATCGGGAGAGGCGCGAGAAGGGGGCGCCGGCGCCACCATCGCGACGCTCGCCGTGGGCTGATTAACGCATCTGAGCGTTCGAGCCCTCAGCCGCGCCTCAGGTGCCCCGCGGAAGACCAAGGACTTGCATGGCGATGATCCCGCGCATGATCTCTGACGTTCCGGAGGCGATGCTGGCGGCGGGTGCACCGAGAAACGCTCCCTGCAGCCATTGGGCGGGATTGAAGCGTTGGCTGTTCGGCTGAGGCGTATCGTACAGCAAGCCGGCCGCCCCGAGAATCGACATGCCGACCCGCGGCATCGTCTGCGTGAGCTCGGTCCAGTGAAGTTTGATGATCGATGCCTCAGGACCAGGCATGCCCATGCGCAGCAACTTGTGCAACGTGCGCTGGCACGTGTGGCGGAAGGTCTCGACGCCGAGATAGATATCGGCGAGCGCCTGGCGCGTAACCGGATCGCGGGTGGCGCCACGCTCACGCGCCCAGCGCATGAGTGCATCTCGCCCCTTGGTCAGGAGGATTTGCATCTCCACCACGTACAGGATGCCGCGTTCGTTCTGGAGTGCCGCGGTCGCGATCTGCCACCCGTTGTTCAACTCGCCGAGGAGATTGTCACGGGGCACTCGCACGTTTTCGAAGAAGACCTCGTTGAACTCCGCCTGTCCGCCCATCTGGCGCAACGGCCGCACGGTGATGCCGGGGCTTTTCATGTCGACGAGCAGACAGGAGATGCCCTTGCGCCGGGCCGACTCCGGGTCGGTGCGGCAGAGCACCATGCACCAGTCGGCGCGGTGCGCCAGCGTGGTCCAGACTTTCTGGCCGTTGAGTACGAAGGAGTCGCCTTCCAGGATCGCTTTGGTTCGGAGTGATGCCAAATCCGAGCCGGCACTCGGCTCAGAAAAGCCGAAGCACCAGAGATCTTCCGCCGTCAGGATGCGCCGGGCGAACCGGCGCCTTTGTTCCTCCGTGCCGTAGGCGATCACGGGCGGCCCGGCGATGCCGATGCCGAGGCTGCCCACGACCTCCGGCGCCCCGGCACGGGCCATTTCTTCCGTGTAGACGATCTGCTCCGGAATGGATGCGCCCCGGCCGCCGTACTCGACGGGCCAGGTGATGCCGACCCAGCGGGCTTCGGCCAGTTTCGCCTGCCAGGCGCGGAGGCGTGGCACCCGCTCGGTCTCAAGTAACTGGGCGGCATTTTCCGGCCGCAATTCGTTGGGGAGATTGCTTGCGAGCCAGCCCCGTAGCTCACGACGGAATTCCTCCAAGTCCTGGGTCGCCATGGCACAAAGTTCTAATCGGATGCTGCCGGAAGGTCAATGTGTCGAGACTGCCTGAACGGTATCGGGGGCACTCACAGCCTCCTATGCGCGGGCCGGTATCAAACCCCGCGTGGCGATGCGCCTGGTCATGCGATGCCTGCTCTTCCAAAACGACGGTGAGCGAAGTAGTATGCGGCGCACTAGCCAATGTCAATTTACCCTCGGAAGTCGGTCCCCGGCGGTAGCATCACTGTGGAAATCGGTGTAAGGAACCTCGCGACTAAGGTGTTTGAGATGTTGTGGAAGCAAGGTCGGGTTCTCGTGTGGGCAGCTGTGGTCCTGTTGGTGTTCAGTGCGGAGGCTGCCCTGGGGCAGACACCGCCGCCGCCGAAAGGCGACGTCAACTGTGATCAGCGGGTCAATGCTGCGGACGTCGATGCGCTGGTGGACATCCTGTTTGGCGCGCCGGACAGCTGCGGCACGGCCGACGTGAATTTCGACAACCGGGTGACCATTGCGGACGTGACGGCCGTCGAGTCGGCGATGCAGCCACCGGGCCCGACGCCGACCCCGAGCCAAAGCCCGACGACCACCCCGACCCCGCTCCCCAGTGCGACGCCGACCATCACCCCGACCCCGACGATCACTTCGACCCCGACGAGAACCGGGACGTCAACGCCAACGCCGACAATAACCCGGACCTTCACGCGCACCCGCACGCCGACGATTACGCCCACTGGGACGTGGACGTTACGCCCAACCGCCACGGTGACGATGACGTTTACGCCGACCGTCACCCGCACGCCGACCGCGACTCGGAGCGCCTCGCCGACGTTGACACCAACCCCCACTCGGACGGTAACGTTGACACGAACGCCCACCTTGACGCCCACGATCACACGAACGCCCACGGTCACGGCTACAAAGACGAGCACGCCGACGCCGACGGCGACCCGCCCGATATCGCTGGGGCCTCAAATCACCTTCTTCGGTTTGGCCGACTCTGAGGGAGTGCCGCTGCTGACAATGGGTGCTGATGGCCAGGGTAACCCACTGTACACGCCCTCTTTCGGGTACCATTTCTATATTGTGGTCGAAGCGAAGGCAGGTGCGAGCGGCTCTATCGGATTGCTCACCTTCAACAGCGACCCGTCCAACCCGAACGTGCTGCCCGATCTGCAGATTCAGGCTGACCGTGACCTCGGAAATGGAAGCAGCCTCGTCTGTGACAGTGGGTCGACGGGACCGGGCGCGGTGCCGACCGTGACCCCAGGTGGCGTGCCCGGGATCAATTCTTCCACGGTGAATCCGCAAACGATTGCCAACGCGCTGAATGATTTCGGCTGTCGCTTCGCGCCGCCCGATCCCTCCCACAGTGATCCGTGCACCTATGACGGGAATGGCAACTTCTCCTATGTGAATAAGAGCACCACGAAGCAGTTTTGCACCGGCGCTCCCGGCGGAATCGGTCGGGAGTTGGAATTCCAGGCCGGTGACACCATTGTGACCGCGAAAGTGCGTGACCAGGCTGGTAATGTCGGCGATCCCCGGAGCATCGTGGTCCGCGTGGCGACGCTGCCGTCGATCCCTAGCGCGACGTCGACCGACACGGTGGCGCCGACGGCCACCGACACACCAGCGGTGTGAGGTTCGTTCCGTCGCCAGGAGTGTCGCTTGTCTTCCGGAGAACGGGGAAAGACTTCATCCCACAAGCAACGCGCACGCGCATGAATAAAGGAGGCTTACGATGCAGTGGACAGGCTGGATCGGCCTAGCACTGGGAATGGTGATGGTCAGCACCGCCAAGGTCGGACCACCGCCCGTCATGCTCGATCTCGGTCCAGTGAAGGCGACGCCGGGACCGACGCCCAAGTCGGCCGAGAAGAAGCGGCTGATCACCACGATCACGGTGCAGAACTCCCCGGAAGGCGACAGCACCGTCTCCTTCGAAGCCACCGATGTCGCGGATGAGGGCAAAGGCAAGCTGCGCACGCTCGCCCTGAAAACGTACTCGCTCGCCGACGAGAAACCGGAGCTGACGGCGCTGCGTGGCCGCATCATGGAGCAGATTCGCGGTCTGGAACGCGACATGCTCGACTACGCCGAGCGGGCCGGGCCGCCAAAGGAGCGCGCGCCTCTGGGTCCTGGAGAGTCGGGCGGGGCGCGGCCGTATCACTAGATACGCTTCGGTGGAAAGCCCCTGAGTTACTGCGACAGCTTGATCAGGGCGGTAACGTCCGCGGCGGTAACCGCACCATCACCGTTGACGTCGGTACCGGACACGTCGATCTCCTCGAAAATCGCGCCAATTACGTCGACGAATGCGACCGATGGCGTCGGCAAGGGCGTGACGGTCGGGGTCGCCGGCGGTGTCGGGGTCGGCGTGGCTTGCACCAATGTTGCTGTCGGCGTAGCGCTCGGCTTGCGGGTACGGGTCGGAGTCGGCGAGCCGGTGGCAGTGACGGTCGGTGCCGGTGTCATGGCCGAGCCGGAGAAGAAGCGGCCGTAGCGGAGCAGATTCGCTGCGGCCGCCCACTGCGACGGTGACAGAAACAGTATCGGATCCCTCGACTGCGCCGGGTCAGGAGCCGGATCCCAGCAATACCTCAGTGTGGTGACAATCACGCGGCCGGATTCGTATTGATACTCTGCCCAGGTCGGTTGGCCGCTGTTGGCCAGCACTATGGTTGCGTCGGCCGGCAAGTTCGTCAGCGTACCCGTATCGGTTGGTCCCCAGTTGCTGAAGTCGTCCACGCCCAACATCTGGCCGCCAAAGCCGAGTCCCGTGACGTACGCATGGTCGGGGGCGAGGATGTCCTCAGCGTCGTGCTGTGAAGCGTTGGAGAAACCGACGCCGCCCGGAGCAATATTCGCTTGATCACCAAGCGTCCCGGCAACATTAATCACCGCCACCCCGCCCAGGCTGACAAACTGCTCGATGAAGCCGCCCGGGGCCACCATCTGTTGCAGGTAGGCGTAATCAGCGGCGCTCAGTCCCGGCGCGATGTAAATCACCTGGTAGAAGTTCCGCAAAGCCACCGGGTTGCTGCCAGCGAGATTC
>DASVHW010000042.1 GCA_036382395.1 Candidatus Binatia bacterium
TACTGCCACGCTGACGCGTACCGCCACGGCGACTCGCACACCCACCGCAACGCCGACACCAACCGTCACGCCGACGCCGTCCAAAACGCCGACCGCCACTTCCACGCCCACGGTGACGAAATCTCCGACGCCCACGCTCACAACGACCCCGACATTGACAGCGACGCCGAGCGCCACTGCCACTGAGACCCCCACCGGTACACCGACACCGACGATAACGCCAACGCCAACCAAGACCCCGGTCGACGCGAGAGATTGTTGTCAGTGCCTCGATTATTGCTCGGCGCCTCTCGACGGCACGTGCGGTAGCTGTGAGGTGGTGAGCGATGCGACCTGCACCAATACGCTGCGCTGCCTCCCGCGACTGCCGACGGCAACGACAACTCCAACGAACACTGTGACGCCCACGCCGACCGATTCACCGACGGTGACGTTCACTCCGACGCAAACCCCTACGCCAACGGTCACTCCAACACCCACCGACACAGCGACGCCTACCGAGACCGCAACACCTACCGCTACGGCCACGGCCTCGCCGACCGCTACGTCTACGGACACTCCAACGGGCACGCCAACGCCAACTCAGACGGTGACCGCTACGTTCACGGCGACGGAAACGCCAACGCGGACGGCGACAGCGACGGCGACACCGACGGTTTCCCCCCCGCCCTGTGTCGGTGACTGCGGCGGCGATGGCCAGGTCACGGTCGACGAAATCCTCACCATGGTCGACATCGCGCTCGGCACTGCTGCGATTTCGACCTGCGACGCCGGTGACGCCAATCAGGATAGAAGCATAACCGTGGATGAGATTTTGACGGCGGTGAACAACGCTCTGAACGGTTGCGTTCCCACGCCGCCGGCGAAAGGCTAACCAGCTCGGCTAGCTGAGTCGGATGCTGCCTCAGATGACGATAGTGCCGTCAATAGTTGCACGGAGATCTCGCCAACGGCTCCAGCTATGATCCGGCTGTGTCAGCCGGTCACGCGCCACGCTTCTCGATCTTTGCCCAGGCGTCCTTCAGTCCGACGATGCGGTTGAAGACGAGGGCTCCGGGTTTCGAGAGCTTCGGATCGACCCAGAAGTACCCTTGGCGCTCAAACTGGACCCGGTCGCCGGGACGCGCGGTGGCGAGTGATGGCTCGAGCTTACAACCCTGCAGGACCGCGAGGGAGTTGGGGTTGAGGGCGTCGAGGAAATTCCCTTCGCGGTCCGGAAACTCCGCGGCGAACAGCCGGTCGTACAACCGCACCTCGGCGTCGATGGCGTGCGGCGCCGAAACCCAGTGCAGGGTGCTCTTCACCTTGCGCCCATCGGGTGCATCGCCGCCGCGGGTGGCCGGGTCATAGGTACAGTGGACCTCGCTCACCTCCCCGGTTTGCGGGTCTTTCACGATACTCTGACAGGTGATGAAGTAGGCGTAACGCAAGCGGACTTCTTTGCCCGGGGAAAGCCGGAAGTATTTCGGCGGCGGCGTTTCGCGGAAGTCGTCCTGCTCGATGTACAGGACCTTGGAAAACGGGAGCGTGCGTGTGCCGGCGGAAGGGTCCTCCGGATTGTTGACGGCCTCGAGTTCCTCCGTCTGGTCGGCTGGGTAGTTGTCGATGACCACCCGCAGCGGTTTGAGGACACTGAGCACCCGGGGTGCACGCTGGTTGAGACCCTCGCGGATGCTGTGTTCGAGCATGGCGACGTCGACCGTGCTGTTGGCCTTGGCCACGCCGATGCGGTCGCAGAAGTTGCGAATCGACTCGGCGGTGTAACCGCGCCGGCGGTAGCCGGCAAGGGTGGGCATGCGCGGGTCATCCCATCCGTCGACCAGCCCGTCGCGCACGAGCTGCAACAACTTGCGTTTACTGAGCACCGTGTAGGTCAAGTTCAGGCGTGCGAACTCGATCTGCCGTGGGTGACAGGGGACGTCGAGCTGGTCGAGGAACCAATCGTACAGCGGGCGGTGGTCCTCGAACTCGAGCGTGCAAATCGAGTGCGTGATGCCTTCGGTGGCGTCGGAGAGCCCGTGCGCGAAATCGTACATCGGGTAGATACACCACTTGTCGCCGGTGCGATGGTGGTGGGCCTTTTTGATGCGGTACACCGCCGGATCGCGCATGTTGATGTTGCCCGAGGCCATGTCGATCTTGGCGCGCAGAACGCACCTGCCTTCCTCGAGCTCACCGCGCCGCATCTGCTCGAACAGTTCCAGGTTCTCTTCGACCGGACGGTCTCGGTACGGGCTATTCCTTCCTGGTTCGGTGAGCGTGCCTCGGTACGCACGGGTTTCCTCCGCCGTGAGGTGACAGACGTACGCCTTGCCTTTCCTGATCAGCTCGGCGGCATACTGGTAGAGCCGGTCGAAGTAATCCGAGGCGTAGAACAGTTTGTCGGCCCAATCGAAACCCAGCCAGCGCACGTCTTCCTGGATGGATTCGACGTACTCGATGTCTTCCTTGACCGGGTTCGTATCATCGAAGCGTAGGTGGCAGATGCCGCCGAACTCGCGGGCGATACCGAAGTTCAGACAGATCGATTTGGCGTGACCGATGTGCAGGTAACCGTTCGGCTCGGGCGGAAAACGGGTGCACACCGACGTGTGCTTGCCGCTCCTCAAGTCATTGGTGACGATCTGGCGGATGAAGTCGGATCCCGCCGCGGGGGTTCCCGCCGCTGGCGGCGTCGCTTCGGCTTTCGGGCTATCGCTCATTGACGTGGATCTCCTGTTCCGACGCAGTCCGATGGATAACAGCTTTCTTCGTCCTTGTAACGGTAGGGTGCTGCCTGGGACGCGCGCCACGGCGCGCCATGAGCCGCGCTCCTACGCGCGGTCGCTCCCAAGCCTTCCCAGCAGCCGCAAGAGACCATCCAGGATGGTCACCGGGTGCGGCGGGCAGCCGGGAACATAGAGATCGACCGGCACCACGCTGTCCGTACCGTTGTGCACTTCCGGGTGATCGCGGTACGGGCCTCCGGAGATGGCGCAGGCGCCCACCGCGATGACGATCTTCGGTGCCGGCACGGCATCATAGGTCTTCTTCAGCGCCAGCCGCATGTTCTCCGTGACCGGTCCCGTCACCAGCAACCCATCGGCGTGGCGCGGCGACGCCACGAACTGGATGCCGAACCGGCCCAGGTCGAAGACCACCGTGTTCAGCACGTTGACATCCGACTCGCAGGCGTTGCACCCGCCAGCACTCACTTGACGGAGCTTGAGGGAGCGGCCAAATAGACGCCGGCTCTCCTCACCAAGCGCTTGCGCCAGCTTGACCGTCTGTCCGGTGTGCACCAGGTCACCGCGCGTCCGTTGCGCCAGCCGGTATTCCGCGGTGTATTGTATGGCCCCGTCGGGGCACGCGTCACGGCACTCCGTGCAGAACAGGCAGCTGCCGAGATCGATTCGCCAGCCGTGCTCGTCCGCCGCAATCGCATCTGTCGGACACACCTCAACGCACCGTTGGCATCCCTCGCGGCATTTCGCCTGATCAATTGTGGGGAGGCCGCGAAAGCGGTCCGGCAGGGTGGGTTCCCGGCGCGGGAACGAAATCGTGCGATGCCCCTGTTGCAGGCGCGCCAAGAGAAGTCTCAACACGGCTGCTCCTTACAGATCATGTCCGCAGTACGAGAGGTTGAAACTCTTATTGCAGAGCGGGAAGTCCGAGATTTGCTGATCGCGCAGTGCCAGCGCCAATCCCATCCAGTTGTGAAACGATGGATCGACCACCTTGTAGCGCGCCAAGCGCCCGTGCGCGTCGGTCGCCGCGACGTGACAGATCTCGCCCCGCCAGCCCTCGACAAGCGAGACCACGATCCGGTTGGCGGCCAGCGGCCCGCCGTCGACTCGCGTCGGTCCGCGGTCCAGGGTGGCGAGCTGATCGCGGATGAAGGCCACCGAGCGCTGCAGCTCGAGCCAGCGGACGTAGGCGCGCGCCATGACGTCCCCACTCTGCCACGTGGAGACGGGGATATGGGCGAAGCGGAAGATGCCGGATGGGAACTCCTGCCGCACGTCCCGCTCGACACCACATGCGCGCGCCACCGGGCCGACCAACCCGAGCGCCTCGCAGTCCGCGCGTGAGACCACCCCGATTTGTTCGAACCGCGCTGCGACGGATGGCGTGTCCCACAACAGACGGACCGCGCTGGTCACGTCCGTCAAGGCCGTCTCCAGGCGGTGTGACAGTTGCGCCATGCGGTCGTCGTCCACGTCAAAGGCAACGCCACCCGGGCGAATGAGACCGCGACCAAAGCGGCTGCCGCAGATGAGGGCGGTCAGATTCAGAAAGTCACCACGGATGCGGCCGCAGTAGGCCGCCGTGGGCAGATAACCGACATCGCCCGCGAGCCCGCCGAGATCGCCCGTATGATTGGCGAGCCGCTCCAGCTCGAGGGCGATGGCGCGCAGTACCTGGGCACGCGCCGGCACGCGCCACCCTGCGAGCGCCTCCAACGCCTCGCAGTACGCGGTGGCGTGGCCGATCGAGGTGTCGCCGGCGAGCGTCTCCATATAATGAATTGTCCGCTTGTCGGGCCCGCCGATCAGCGCGGGCTCGACGCCACGGTGCTGGTAGCCCAGCGAGATTTCCAGGTGAAGCACGCGTTCGCCGTGGCACTGGAAGCGGAAATGGCCGGGTTCGATGACACCTGCGTGGACGGGGCCCACCGCCACCTCGTGCACCTCCTCGCCCCACACGCTGAAAAAGTCGGTCACCCCTGGAACGGTCTCCACGTTCTCAGCCGGCGACGCGACCCGAAAATCGGCACCGTACGGCAGGTGAAAGCGAATCGGCTTGAGCCACGGATGGCCCTCCGGTCGCACCCCGAATTGCTCAGCGACCTCGCGCTCGAACCAGTGCGCCTGCGGGCACTCCGGCGTCAAGGCTGGGTAGGACGCCCCGACATCAGCGGTGCCAAGCGAGAGCGCTCCGGTGTCGCTGTGCGCCAACACCGCGACCAGCTGGACTCCTGTGGCGATCGGACAACCAAAAAGGGCAGCGATGCGGCCGCCCGCCGTGACCCCCTCAACGACCGCCTCTCTGAATGCCGCAACGGAGAGTCGTGGAACTGCCGAGAGTTCAACCGCTTCCCCATTGCGAACTGAGCACAGTGCGTTGCTGGACATACCGATTATCCGAGCGCCCGGGCTGCTTCCACAATGGTGTGGCGCAGGATCCCGGGAATATAGAGCCCCAGGAAGAGAACCAACAGCGCAAGAATTGCGGGTGGCACGATGGCCAATGCGGGCTCGCGCACCGGCAGCCGTTGGGGCTCGCCCACCGGCCGGCCTTGCGCCATGCGGAGCACCGCGCTTGCCATGCCCACGAAGATGACAGCCAAGAGTGCGAGGTACGCCACCGCCAGCGCGCTCCGGCCCTGGTCCAGAGCCCCCTTCAGGATGGTCAACTCACTCAAGAATGGGCCGAACGGCGGCGAGCCGGTGATCGCCAAGAAACCCACTACCCACAGCACTCCGGAGACCGGCAGCACGCGCAGCACGCCGCGGACGTCGGTGGTCGACTTCGAGTGATATGCCGCCAGAATGTTGCCGGCGACCAGAAACAGCATGGCTTTGGTGAGCGAGTGGTTTACCGCGTGCAGCATCGCCCCGAACGTTGCCACCCCACCGATCCCGACTCCCAACGCCAGGACGCCCATGTGCTCGACGCTCGAGTACGCGAGCATGCGCTTGTAATCGGACTGGCCCGTAATGAAGACGGCGGCAACCGCCATGGAGAGCAGGCCAAAGCCCACGAGCAGGTCCTGGCCGAAGGCGCCCTGGCCCGCGGCCACACAGACCTGTTGCACCCGCAGGATGCCCAGGAAGGCGCAGTTCAGCAGGGCGCCGGAGAGCAATGCCGAGACCACCGACGGGGCTTCGCTGTGTGCATCGGGCAGCCACGTGTGCAGCGGCGCCAACCCCATCTTGGTGCCGTACCCCACCAGCAACAGGAGGAACGCGGCCTTCAACCACGGCACATGCAGTTCACTGGCGCGCCGTGTCAGATCGCTCAGGACCAGTGGGATCTGGCTGTCGCCCTGACCGGAAGCCGCAACGGCGAGAAAGAAGTTGCCGAGCAGCGCCAGGGCGATGCCGACCGAGCAGATCAGCAGGTACTTCCAAGTGGCTTCGAGCGAGCGGTGATGGCGATGAAAGTAGATCAGCGGCGCGCTCGCCAGCGTGGTTGCCTCGATGGCCACCCAGAGCAGGCCGAAACGGTGGCTGACGGTCACCAGCGTCATGGCAGCGAGAAAAAGCAGCAGGCAACTGGTGAACGTGGCTTCGGGTGCGTTGGCGAAGACGAGGTTTTCCTCGAAGTCTCTGCGCACGCCCTGGCTTTCGCGCCGCAAGTAGCCGACGCTGTAGATCGCGGCGGCCAGAAACAGTGCGCTCGTGATACTCAGGAACAACTGCCCGAGCGCATCCAGACGCAACCAGCCGCCCAAGAGCGATGTCGGCGGGAGCTGCCACGTCGTCGCTACTACGGCCGCATGCACCACCGCGGTGAGAATCAACAGCGTCCGACGCTGGGCGTCGTGCTTCATGAAATACGCACCGACCGCAGCCAGCGTCGGCAGCAGGAGCAGAGCCAACAGCATCACGCCGTCCAGTCCTGCAGCATGGTGAGCTGATCCGTATCGATGTGGTCGAACTCCCGGTTGATGTGGAAAATGGCTATGCCCATGACGAACACCGCAACGAAGACATCGAGCAGGATGCCCAGTTCGACGAGCATTGGCGTGCCCTGCACCAGGCCGACACCGAACACGTAAATGCCATTTTCCAGCACCAGATAGGCGAGCACCTGTGTGAGCGCCGTGCGCCGGGTCACGATCAGAAACAGCCCGGAGAGCGTCGTGAATAGTGCCACGGGAACAACCAAGGCGGAGATCGCCGGCGTTGGAAGGGGTAGCCGCGCACTCAACCAGAAGGAAACAGCCAGCGTCAACGTCCCGAGCAGCAGCGAGCCGATGTACCCGACGAGGGGTTCGACCTCCCGACGCACGTCGGCGCCCTGCAGCACGCGCGAGAGCAGCCGCGGAAACACCACGCCTTTCAATCCCACAATTGCCACCGCCATCAACAGCGTGCGCAATGACGGTTCGTGCTGATGCACCACCAATGTCAGGGCACCGAGGAGCACACCTTGGAATGCCACGATGCGAATGCACCGCGTCAGTCGGCTCGAAGCGACCAGCAGCAAACTGGTCAACGCCATGAGCACCAAGGCCGTGTCAACCCAAACGGTCATGGGCTCACCGCAGCACCAACACCAGTGCGAGGGCGGAGAGGACGCAGGCACCGACCAGCAGTTGCGGCACGCGCACCAGGCGCCACCGGGCTACTGAGGATTCGATGAGGCCGGTGAGGACCGCCAACCCGAGCAGACCCGCCATCGCGGCGATACCGTCGACCCACGGGTTGCCGCTGCGTATGGGCACCACCAGGCCGACCAGCAGCATCCCCAGCAGCCACAGCTTCAGGGCACTGCCGTATAAGATGAACGCCAGGTCCGGGCCGCCATGGTCGAGCACCATGACCTCGTGGATCATCGTCAACTCGAGGTGCGTGGTTGGATCGTCGACCGGAATACGCGCGTTCTCGGCCAGGAACACGACCATGAGCGCGCCCGCGAGCAGCGCGAACACGGGGGCGGCGCCTGCCCAGCTCGCGAGACTGATCCCGGCGTACATCGTCGAGAGCGACAGGCTGCCAGCGTGGCGCGCCACCGCCGCTAGCGCGAGCAGCAACGCGGGTTCAGCCAGGGCGGAAAAGGTGACCTCGCGGCTGGCGCCCATACCTTCAAAGCTCGAGCCGGTATCGAGCCCGGCGATGACGGTGAAGAATCGGAGCACACCCAGCAAATAGACGAAGAAGATCAGGTCGCCGGCGAATGCTACCGGCGCGGATGCGCCCCCGAACGGAACCAGCGTCGTGGCAACCAGCACCGCCGCCAGGCCGACCACCGGCCCGGCCCGAAACACCCAGGTCGTGGTGCGGCTGTACACCGCCCCCTTCTTCAGCAGCTTCGCCAAGTCGTAATACGGCTGCAGCAGGACTTGCCCGTTGCGCCCCGCGACCATCGCCTTGGTGCGGTTGATGACGCTGAGCAGAAGCGGCGCGAACGCCAGCGGCAAGATCATGTGAAGGAGCGGCGCGATGCGCATGGGTTAGCCAAGCTTCCAGATCAAAAGAATCAACAAGGTGAGCGCAATGTATAAGACGTAGAGATGCACCCTGCCGTGCTGCAACCACCGCAACGACGACAGCCCGCGGCCGATTCCGGTAAACAAGGGTCGGTAGAGGTACTCGCTGCACACGTCTGGAGTGTCGGTGGCCAGCGACGCAACGCGCGGGAAGAAGCCCACGGGCGGTACGACGCGGTAGCGCGTCTGGAGCAGCAAGCCAAAGAGATCCGTCAGCGGCTGGGCGAAGGATGACGCCGTGTATTGCATGCGTGGCGAGGGCTGCGCATACCCGCAATCCCACGTGGGGCTCTCTTCCACCCGCCGATCCGCCAGCAACCAGCGACGCCATGCCGCGATGAGCGCGGTCACGACGGCCAGCCCGAGCGTACCCAAGACGACGAAGAGCAGCGGCCGCATCGCCGGTGCAAGGTTCGCCCGAACAGTTTCCACGGGTAACCCGGTCGCAGTCCCGATGACTGGTGCCAAGGCGGCAACGATCCACGGCGCGAAGCATCCGATCAGCACGCAGGCCGCGGCGAGCACGACCATCGGCAGCCGCATCGCCACCCCGGGGTCGTGCGCGTGCGTAGCGTGATCACTGCGGGCTTCGCCCAAGAAGACGATCCCGAACGCTTTTGTGAAGCAGGCTGCCGCCAGACCCCCGATCAATGCCAATCCAGTAATGACGCCAAGAACTGGGACCGCCGTCGCACTACCGGTGAACGTCACCCCCCAGAACGCTGCGAGATAGATCAGTAACTCGCTCACGAAGCCGTTCAGAGGTGGCAGCCCCGAAATGGCCACGGCCCCGATGAGGAACGTGGCACCGGTCCACGGCATGCGCTTGAGCAGACCACCGAGATGGTCGATCTCCCGCGTACCGGTTGCCTGCGCGACCGCGCCGGCGCCAAGGAAGAGCAGGCCTTTAAAAATGGCGTGGTTCACCACGTGCAGGAGCCCGCCGGCGAATCCAAGCACGGCCAGGGTGGGACTGCCGGTGCTGATTCCCAAGACACCCACACCGAGGCCGAGCGTAATGATGCCGATGTTCTCGACGCTGTGGTAGGCAAGCAGACGCTTCAGGTCGTGCTGCGCCAACGCAAAAAGAACTCCGAAAATGCCGGAGGTCACCCCGATCCCACACAGCAGCCATCCCCACCACAGCGGTGGCGGACCAAGAACGCTGAGCAGGCGCACCAGGCCGTAGATGCCGGTCTTCAGCATCACGCCGGACATCACCGCCGACACGTGGCTCGGCGCGGCGGGATGGGCTTCCGGCAGCCAGACATGGAACGGCATGAACCCGGCCTTGGTGCCGAAGCCGACGACGGCGAGCAGAAACAGCAGGCTGGCTTGCGCCGGCGCCGCGCCCAAGCGGTCGAAATCGAGCGAGCCGCTCCCGCGCCCCAGCAACAGAAAGAAGGCGAGCAGGAACGCCGTGCCGAGATGCGTGGCCACCAGATAGGTCCAGCCTGCCTCCCGAACACTGTCGGTTTCGTCTTCGAAGGTCACCAGAAAGAACGACGCCAGCGCCATGACCTCCCACGCCATCAGGAAGAGCATGCCATTGCGGGCGACCACGACCAGGACCATGCTGGCCACGAGGAGGTTGAAGAAGAACCACGGCGGACCCAGCCACTTCTTCTCACGGTACGCCAACAGGTACTCGCTGCCGTACACCGCCGCCAGCGCCGACAGCCCGAGGATCGGGAGCAGGAAAAACGCGGACAACGCGTCCAATTCCACGAAGAACGAGCCGCCGGGGATCTGCCAGGCCAGGTGCAACGACGAGCTGGGCACGCCGAGCAATGTGCGCGCGGCGGGAATCAACCCGAGCAGACACCCGCTGACAGCGCCACCCGCCCCGACGGCGTTGGGCCAACGGGATGACTGCGGGATCAGGAGGGCGGCACAGCCACTGACGACCAGAAGCACCGTCGCGGCAAGCAGAAGGACCATCTATTCCCGCTTGACCTGCCTGCCATCGCCAACGGCGCTGGGCGTGATGGCCGCTTCAACTAGCCGGGCCTCATCCAGGATTTCGTCCCGTGAAGCCTGACGCAGCACGGCCTCCTTGAACCCGTGGTGGTTGAGCCCAAACGCCAGGTGCGAAAGTAACCGCAGGTGCGCGCGCACTGTGGGACTGACGAGCGAAAACAGCGCGAACACGGACTTGCCGTCCAAGGCGTCGAACTCAATCGCGTGTTCGAGGAAGCCGAGCGTGATCATCGGACGGGCCACGTGCAGGACAATCGGGTTGCGGACGTGGGGAATGGCAATTCCATCACCAATCCCGGTTGATTGCAGGCGCTCCCGTGCGAGCAACACCCGCAGCACGAACTCCCGATCCACCTCGTCGGGTAACCGCATGTGCTCCACCAGGCTGCGCAGGGCCGACTCCTTGTCGGTGCCCCCTAACCGATAGAAGATCCCGCCGGCCTGCAACGCTTCGACCAGACCGGGGATGGGCGTGGCATCACTCTCGGGCTCATCGAACAACTCGGCCGAGACGTTCATCTTGCGAGCGGTCGCCCACTCCAACAGCTCGGCCCGGTTGAATCGGTATTGATCGCTCACCCGGTACGCCGGCAGAATTCCCTGATTGATCCACCGATAAACGGTTTTCTCCGAAACTTTGAAGAGATCGGAAACGTTACGGACAGTCAGTTGCATTTGCCCCAATCGATGCCCACTTGTCCTACTTATGGGACACCATGGGACAAGTCAACCTAGTCGATCATGATTGTACCATCGCGCCTGGAGACAGCGCCATTGCGTCAGGCGGCGACCCCGGCGGCGGCTTCGTCGAGGGATCGCGCTCGCTCAGGGGGTGCCGGCGGAGAAGCTATTTCTCCGCGACCTCGCGCAGGATCGCTTGCACGTGCTCGCGCAACGACCCGTGGCGGAAACCGTAGCGGTTGCGCGTCGACAGCGCGACTTCTTTGCCGATGATGTCGGCCGTAATCAAATCGCTGATGAACTGACACATCACCACTTGCCGGCGTTTCCTCCGCACCTGGGTGCGGGCGTCGCGCTGGTTTTGACTGAGCCCCTTCTCGCGCGGATCGGGCAGGGTGTCGGGGAGAATCTGCTTCAGCACGCGCCGCAACCGGAGTTCCCACCCGGGAGGCAAGGTCACCACCAGTTCGCCGGTCTTCATGCCGGCTCTCGTCGTGATCGGATGCGGCCGCGCCATGGTCAACGTGTGGAGGTTCAGAAGCTCGTGCCGCTGTCCACTTTGCCCGCGGTCTTCTCCCGCGGCTTGATGTACTTGCCGACGATCATGTCCTTGTAGCCCATACCCGGGCCGACCATCGGATAGACGTGCTCGTGTTGGTCGATGATCACCTCGAGAAAGGCCGGGCCGCGGAAATTGACGAATTCCTCCAAGGTCTGCCGTACCTGCGCCCGCTCCGAAACCCGCTTGGCGAACTCAAACCCGTCGGCCTGCACGGCGCGGACGAAATCCTTCTTGTGCAGGGTCTTGTCGGTGCCGGCATAGCGTTGGTCATGGAAGAGATCCTGCCACTGGCGCACCATCCCGTCGCCGAAGTTGTTGAGCAGCAGGACCTTGACCGGGATGTCGTAGTTGGTCAGGGTTTCCAACTCGCCGTAGTTCATCCGGATGCTGCCGTCGCCATCGATGTCGATGACCAGCTTGTCCGGGTTGGCGATCTGGGCGCCGACCGCCGCCGGCAGACCGAATCCCATCGTCCCCATGCTGCCGGAGGTGATGAAGCTGCGCGGGTGAACGAAGTCCAGGTACTGCGCCGACCACATTTGGTGCTGGCCGACACCGGTGGTGACGATGGCTCCTCCCTTAGTGATCTCGTTCAACACCGTCAAGACCTCTTCGGCCTGAATGAGGTCGGAGCCGCGGTTGTAGTTGAGCGCGTGCTCGACTTTGAGCGCCTTCACATGCGCCAGCCAGCGGCTGAAATCCTTCTTGAAGGACTTGCCGCCCTTGAGCAGCTGGACGAGGCCGCGCTTGGCATCCGACACGTGGAACCAGTCGACGTACTTCACCTTGCCGATTTCGGAGGCATCGACGTCGAGGTGGGCGATCGTGGCTCGGGGCGCGAAGTCCTTGACTTTCCCGGCGACACGGTCGTCGAAACGGGCGCCGACGGCGAAGAGGAAATCGCAATCCTCGACGGCGTAATTGGCGTAGGCGGTGCCGTGCATCCCCAGCATGTGGAGCGACAGCTCGCTCTTGGTATCCACCGCCCCGATCCCCATCAGCGTGGTGACCACGGGGATTCCGAAGCGCTCGGAAAACGCTCTCAGCTCCGGCGTGGCGTTGCTGTTGTTGACGCCGCCGCCGGCGTAGATCAGCGGACGCTCCGCCTCCCCCAGCAAGCGATAGAAGGCGTGGACTTGCTCGTCAGGGATGGTGGCATGATTCAGGGTCTCGAGCCGTTCCTCATAGCCACGCAGCTGCAGGAGGCCGCTCCCTTGAAAAACGCCCTCGTACTTTTGCACGTCCTTGGGAATGTCGACCACGACCGGCCCGGGCCGGCCGCTGCGGGCCACCTCGAATGCGGTCCGCATGGTGGCCTCGAGCTTGCTCTCGTCGGTGACCAGGAAGACATGCTTGGCGCACGCGGACATGATGTTGAAGACCGGCGCCTCTTGGAAAGCGTCGGTCCCGATTGACGCCCGCCCCACCTGGCCGCAGATCAGAACGATCGGAACCGAATCGGCATGACAGTCCCGCACCGGGGTGACCGAGTTGGTTGCTCCGGGGCCGGAGGTGACCAGCGAGACGCCCACCTTGCCGCTCGAACGCGCGTACCCGGCGGCCATGAACCCGGCGCCTTGCTCGGTGGCCGGTACGATCAGCCGGATCTCTTCTTCTTTGGGATGGCTTTCGTTGTAAAGGAAGACCGCATCATACGTGGGGAGAATCGCTCCTCCACTGTATCCAAAGATGGCATCGACACCCTCGTCGGCCAGCACCTGGACAATCATTTCGGCGCCACTCATGGTGGTGCCGGCAAGGGGGTGCTTCGAAGGCCGTTTGGTGTCCGCAAGCAGGGTCATCGCTCCTCTTTCTTTCCACTGTGCAGCTTACCGGCTAGCATTATCGGCGCGTGTGAGTAAAGGACCCTGGCGTCACAGTACCGAGTGTTCGCCAGCCAGGCAGGCCGCACAGTTCCTGAATAGGTATAAATCTATAGCATAGATGCGCACCGGCGAGGAACAGGAAAAGGGCACGCGCCGGCGGCCGTGAGGCGGTCGGCCCGACCCTGAGTTGACACCTCCGCCGATTCCCGGGATAGCTCGTTGCGGAAACCATGCCGCGCACGCGCTATCTCAACAAGAAATCGCTGGCTGAAACGCTCGCCGTGTTTGTCGACGGCTTGACGATCCGCCGGCGCGCGCCGGAGTCGATAGCGGTGGAGGAGAGCCTGTCCCGCATCACCGCGGAGCCGATCTTCGCCCGCCTCTCGGCGCCGCACTACCACGGTGCGGCGATGGACGGCATCGCCGTCCAAGCCGAGGACACATTTGGAGCCAGTGAGGCAAAGCCGCTGGCGTTGGAGCTTGCGCCGCAGGCGCAGGCAGGGACGCCCGCCCCACTTGGCCGGGCGCGGACCTTCTCGTACGTCGACACCGGACAGCCGTTGCCGCCGTGGGCGAACGCGGTGATCATGATCGAAAATGTCTACCCGGCAGGGCAGGGCAAGGTCACCATCCAGCAGGCCGCCGCGCCCTGGCAACACGTGCGCCTGGTGGGGGAAGACATCGTGGCGACCGAACCGCTGTTGCCGCGTGGGCATCGCATCCGCCCCTTCGATATCGGCGCCTTGCTGGCCGCGGGCCACCTCACCGTGCCGGTGTCGCCGCGGCCGCGCCTGGCCATCCTCCCCACCGGAAGCGAGCTGATCGAACCGGGCGAGGCGGCACGGCCGGGCGCCATCATCGAGTTCAACTCGCGCGTGGTGGCCGCGTGCGTCACCGAATGGGGCGGCGAGCCGCATCGGCTCCCACGCGTGGGCGACGATCTGGAGCTGATCAAGGCCGCGGTGCAGGCCACCGTCGGGGACCATGACATCGTCACGGTCATCGCCGGCTCATCGGCCGGGGAGCACGACTTCACCGCCACCGCATTGAGCCAGCTGGGAACGGTCCTGGTCCACGGCATCGACATCATGCCCGGCAAGCCGGCCATCTGCGCCATCGTTGGTGGCACACCGGTCCTCGGTCTGCCCGGCTATCCGGTGTCCGCCGTCATTGTCTGCCAACAGGTGCTGCGGCCGCTGATTGCCAAGTTCCTCGGGCATGCGGCCGAGCCTCCGGACACCGTCCGTGCACTGGTGCCGCGCAAGCTGCCTTCGCGGCTCGGGCTGGAGGAGTTCATGCGTGTCACCCTCGGGCAGGTGGGCGACCGCATCGTGGCCAACCCGCTCGGGCGTGGCGCCGGAGTCATCAGCACCCTGGTCAAAGCCGATGCATTCCTCCGCATCCCAGCGCTCTCCGAAGGCATCAACGCGGGTGAGGAGGTGAGCGTCGAATTACTCCGCCCGCGCTCCGAGATCGCCAACACCATCGTCTTCAGCGGCAGCCACGATCTGTCGATCGGTTTGCTGGAGGATTGCCTGAAACGGTTCCACCCGCAGCGGAAGATCTCCGCGACCAACGTTGGCAGCTTGGGCGGCCTGCTGGCCATGAAACGGGGCGAAGCCCACGTCGTCGGGACGCATCTGCTCGATCCGGAAAGCGGCACCTACAACCTTCCGGACATCCGCCGCCACCTGCGGCGGAGCGATGTCGTCGTGGTGAACCTGGTGGTGCGTGAGCAAGGTCTGATCGTTGCCAAGGGGAATCCGAAGAACATCCGCCGCCTGCAAGACCTGCGGCGTCCGGATGTGCGCTTCATCAACCGCCAGCCGGGTGCGGGCACCCGCGTGCTCCTCGACTACAAATTGGCGAAACTGCGGCTGCGGCCGGAGCGCATCCACGGGTACGAACGGGAAGAGTTCACCCACATGGCGGTCGCTGTGGCGGTGGCCAGCGCTCTGGCCGACTGCGGCTTGGGGGTGCGGTCAGCCGCCAACGCCCTTGGCCTCGATTTCGTTGCCGTCGACAAGGAGGACTACGATCTCGTCTTCCGCCGCGACTTCTATTCGAGTGAGGCCGGCCAGGCCTTGCTGGCGGCGCTGCGTGGCGAGGATTTCCGCCAGGCGGTGATGCGTCTCGGCGGGTACGATGTCAGCCGCACGGGTGAGGTGAAGATGGGCGGTGAAGGTGGAAAACGGAAAAGCGTAAGACGTAAAACGTGAGCCAGGCTGTGTGACTGCTTCTTCTGGCTTTCAGCTTTCCGCTGGTGCGGTCAGCTTGGTGAGTTCCTCGCGCAGCACCCGCGGCAGGCGGATGATGCTCTCCACCATGCGGATATCGGGGATCAACTCCGCCAGTTGTGCCCCTTCTCGTTGTACTGTTTTGCGGCCGCGCAGGGCTTCAAAGGCCTGCAGAACCTGAGGCGCCAGCGGAGCGACGGATGTCCCGCGCATGGCCAGAATGCGGTGGCTTGGTGCGGCCAATGCCAGATAGGCCGCGCCGTAGGTGCCACCGCCGAGGATGCTGACGATGGGGTGCCCGCGCAGGCGTGCCGCCACCATGGCCCGCAGGCATTCCGCCAGAGCACGATGCAGGCCAACGCGTTCTTGCGCCGCATCCACCGCGTGCCCCTGGCAAAAGAGAAAGGTGAGAATCGCCGCCGGTTCGCTGGTCGCCTGCCGCACCGCGCGTCCGATCATGCCGGTGGTATAGGCTTCCAGCCTGTACTAAACCCGGCGGCCGTTCGGCCGCACGTTCACTGGTACAGGCTGGAAGCCTATACCACCATTGGCGACCTTCGGCCGCTCACACAGAGTGTGCTGACGAAATCTCATTTGCCTTCGTACCAATTTCCTCACAGTAGTAGCTCAGGACTCAGGACTTCTCAGGCAGCCGGCTGCGCCGCTACCCTACGGGGCTCGGGACGTGGCGTCAGCTCAAATGCGCCCCGCAAGGCGTCGACACGATCGGTGCGTTCCCAAGTGAAATGGCCCTCTTCCGGCGCGCGGCCAAAGTGCCCGTACGCCGCCGTGCGCCGGTAAATCGGCCGCTTCAGATCCAGGCTGCGGATGATGCCAGCCGGCTTCAAATCGAAGTGCTCGCGGACGAGAGCGGACAGCCGGTCGTTGGGCACCACGCCGGTGTCGAAGGTGTCGATCAACACCGAAGTCGGTTCGGCGACACCGATGGCGTAGGAGAGCTGCACCTCACACTTGCTGGCCAGCTTGGCGGCAACGATGTTCTTGGCGATGTAACGCGCCATGTAGGCGGCGCTGCGATCAACCTTGGTCGGATCCTTCCCGGAAAAGGCGCCGCCGCCATGACGGCTGTAGCCGCCATAGGTGTCGACGATGATCTTACGCCCGGTCAGGCCGCAGTCGCCCACTGGGCCGCCGATGACAAAGCGCCCCGTCGGGTTGACGTGGTACTTGATGCCGGGATGCATGTACTCGTGTGGCACGACCTTCTTGATGACTTCTTCCACGATCAGCTCACGTAAGGTCTCGTAGGGTACATCAGGGCTGTGCTGTGACGACACGACGACGGTGTCGACGCGGTGTGGGCGCCCGCCCCGGTACTCGACGGTCACCTGCGATTTCGCATCCGGGCGCAAGAAAGGGTAGGCGCCGCTCTTGCGAATGTCGGTCAAGTGTTTGACCAGCTGATGCGCCAGCACGATCGGCAGCGGCATCAACTCGGGCGTTTCGTCACAGGCAAACCCGAACATCAATCCTTGATCACCGGCGCCTTGCTCCTTCTGCTCCCCTTCGTCAACGCCCTGCGCAATGTCGGGTGATTGGCCCTCAATGGCGACGATGACGGCGCAGGTCTCGGCGTCGAAGCCCACGTCGGAGGAGTTGTACCCGATCTGGCGAACCGTTTGGCGTACCACGTCGGTGTAATTGATCTGGGTCCGGGTCGTGATTTCACCGGCCACCACGATCATGCCGGTCTTGGCCAAGCTCTCACAGGCCACCCGGCTGTTCGGATCACCCGCCAGCGCCGCGTCGAGGATGGCGTCCGAGATCTGATCGCACATCTTGTCGGGGTGACCCTCGGACACCGATTCCGAGGTGAAGACGAAATCCTTTAGAGCCATACGGCCTCCTTGGCCACGGCGCGGTGGCCGCGTGGGAAAATTCGCACTCGCGTTTCAGGGCACAATCACCCTAGTATAGCGGCGCGGCGAGCGTCAAGGCATTATTCCTCGTTGAACTTGGCGTCCACCAGCCGCTCGATCGCTTCCAGGGCTTCGGCCGCCTGCGGTCCGGAGACGTTCACCTCGATGGAGGTTCCCTGGGCCGCGGCCAGCATCATCAGGCCGATGATGCTCTTGCCGTTGACGACCTGACCTTCCTTCCCCACGGTGATCTCGGCATCGAACTGCGATGCCGTTTGCACCAACTGGGCGGCGGCACGCGCGTGCAATCCCAGCCGATTCTTGATCGCCAAAAGCTTGGAGAGCGTCGCCTCGTTGGCGGGGGCGTCCGGAGGGGTCATGGCTTCCGACTCGCGTGGCGTTGCAGACGGGCGGTACGGCGGATTTCACGGTCGACCATGGAGGCGAACTGCCGTGCGGCGTGCTGGCCGCGCGCCTTCAATGTCTGGTTGCGCGCGGCGATCTCGATCAACATCGCCAGGTTGCGGCCGGGCCGCACCGGCAGACGGATCAGCGGCACCGAGACATGGAGGATGGTGTAGCGCTCGTCTTCCAATCCGAGCCGATCGACGTCAGCGCTCCACTCGACCAGCTCCACCACCAGGTCGATCTGCTGCTCTTCAATCGTGACCAGGGTGCCGAACAGCTCGCGCACGTTGATGATCCCGAGGCCGTGGATTTCCATGTGGTGCTGGGTCAGATCCGGGGAGCGGCCTTTGAGGGCGAGCGGCGACACCTCGGAGACCTCGACGACGTCGTCCGCCACGAAGCGATGGCCGCGGGCGACCAGATCGAGGGCCGCTTCACTCTTGCCGATCCCACTCTTGCCGGTGATCAGCACACCCACGCCGTACACCTGGACCAGCACGCCATGGACCGTGACCCGCGCCGCCAGCTTATCCTCCAGCCAGCCGGCGACCGCTCGGATCAGCACCGCGCTCTTCAGCGACGTGCGCAACAGCGGCACGTGATACTTGTCGGCGGCGCGGCGCAGGACCGCCGGCACGGCGGCATCGTTGGTGACGATGAGGCAGGCGATGTCTTCGGCGCAAATCCGCTCCACCGCCCGGCGTGCCGCCAGCGGCGCCATGGTCTGCAGGTACGACAGTTCCGGCGTGCCGATCACCTGGACCCGTTTGGGGTGGATTTGCTTGACGTAGCCGGCCAGCGCCAGGCCCGGCTTCTGGATACGCGGCGCGGCGATCTTGCGATGAATACCGGCTTTGCCGCCCACCAGCTCCAGATTCCACTGCGCCCCCTCGTCGGCGAGGAGGGCGGCAACTTCAATGCCGGGCTCGTGCTCGTGGTCAGTATTTCTCATCTTCGTGACGAATGGTCTCGTACAGATCGTGGCGGTCGGTTGCGGCCATCAACTGGTTGCGAAAGGCCGGCTCCTTGAGCAGCCGCGACACGCGCGCCAGGGCTTTGAGGTGGAGGCCGACGGAATCCTCCGGCGCCACGAGTAAAAAGAACAGTTTGGTGGGGTTGCCGTCCAGCGACTGGAAGTCGATGCCTTGCTCGTGGCGGCCGAACGCGGCCAGCACGGTCTTCAGGCCGGGGAGCTTGCCATGCGGAATGGCGATGCCGTCGCCAATGGCCGTGCTGCCGAGCCGCTCGCGTTCCCACAGCACTTCCAGCAGCCGCTGGGCATTGACCTCCGCATGCGCATTGGCCAGATGCGTCGCCAACTCGCGCAGGACGTCATCCTTGCTCTGTCCCTTCAGCGTGGGCATCACCAAGGCCTCGGGCAGGATGTCCGTAATCCTCATGCCGGTCCTCTGTGCCGGCGGCGCACGCGCCCGACGGCCTTCACGACGGCTCCGGTTCGATCAGGCCGAAATTCCCGTCTTTGCGGCGATAGATGACGCTGAGGGCCTCGTTTGCGGCATTCGTGAAGAAGAGGAAATCGCTCTTCTGCGCGCGCAAGCGTGTCACCGCTTCGCCGACCGACATCGGCTTGACCGCGACGCGCTGGGTGCGGAGGACACGCCCGGTGCGTTCGCCGGCCGCGCTCGCGCCGGCGGTGGTGGCGGCGATGGTGTCCGCACCCTTATGCTGCTTGTGCTTGGCGACGTGCTTCTTGATCTGGCGTTCGAGTTTGGTCATCGCCAGATCGATGGCGGAGTGGAGATCGTCGGTTTCCTCGGTGGCGGTGAGGTTGAGATGATTGGCGCTGATCTGCACCTCGGCGACATGCCGGCGCTTGACGACCGAGAGAATGACGTGGGCCTCGATGGGGTGGCGCAGGAACTTGTGCACCCGTTGGAGTTTGTCTTCGGCATACTGGCGCAGGCCTTCGGTTGGTTCGACATGCCGAAAGGTGACCATGACTCGCATGCAATGTTCCGCGCGCCGATCAGAATGCTTGGCGCCGTTTGGATGACGGCAACACGCCCATGATGCCACGGTACTTGGCGACCGTGCGCCGGGCAATCCCGACGTGCTCGGTCGACAGCATCTTGGCGATGTGTTGGTCGCTGTAGGGGTGCTGATGATCCTCCGCTTCGATGATCTCGCGAATGCGGTCCTTGACGCTTTCCGCCGACACTTCTTGGCCGTTTTCCCCCTGCAGGCTCGAGGTGAAGAAGTATTTGAGCTCGACGGTCCCTTGCGGGGTGTGCACGTACTTGTTGGCCGTGGCGCGGCTGACGGTGGACTCATGCATGCCGATGTCCATGGCCACGTCTTTGAGGACCAACGGCTTCAGGTGCGAGACGCCCTTGTCAAAGAACTCGGACTGGAAGCGGACGATGCTCTGGGTCACCAGGTACAGCGTCCGCTGCCGTTGCTGGATGCTCTTGATGAGCCACGCGGCGGCGCGCATCTTTTCCTGGATGTAGCGTTTGGCATCGCCGGTGCCGGTCTCGGACAGGACCTGGCGATAGAAGTTGCTCACCCGCAAGCGGGGCAAGCCGTCGTCGTTCAAGATCACCACCAGCTCATCCCCGACCTTCTGCACGAACACATCGGGGGTGATGTAGCGGATGTCGCCCTCCCCGAAGTCGCGGCCCGGTTTGGGTTCGAGCGTGGCGATGTAGGTGGCCGCCGCCACCACCTCCTCCATCGGCGCCCCCAGTTCCTTCGAGATCTTGTCGTAGCGCTTGCTTTCGAGCAGCCCCAGGTGGTCGCGCACGATCGCCGACGCCAGCGAGTCCTCCTTGCCCTGCGCGCGGATTTGCAGCAGCAGACACTCGCTGAGGTTGCGCGCGCCGACGCCGGGCGGATCGAGATCTTGGATGCGCTTGAGCGTGCGCTCCACCAGATCGAAGTCCTGGCCACTTTCGAAGGCGATATTCTCGATGTCCGTTCGCAGGTAGCCCTCCTTGTCCATGTTGCCCAGGATCAAGACCGCCACCGACTCTTCCAGCGGAGGGATGCCCGTCATGCGCAGCTGCCAGACGAGGTGCTCCTGCAGCGAGGTCGCCCGCACCAGCGTGTTCTCCAGCGTGTTGCGTTTCTCGTCATCGTAGTCGGCCGCCGTGGTCGACGAGCCGTGCCAGTCGTTGCGGTAGTTTTCGAGGTACTCCTTCCAGTCGATTTCGCCCATGCGTTCATTGGGCTCGATCTCGGTCGTCGTTTCGCGCTGCTCGTGCACCTCTTGCCATTCCTCGCCGCTGTCGGGGCTGGACTCGAGGGGCTCCTCGGTGCGCGGCCGTTCCTCCTCGACCTGCTCGATGCCCTCCTCGATCACCGGGTTTTCCGACATCGCCTCGTCGATCAAGATTTCCAGCTCTGCCCGCCCGACTTGGAGGATCTTGATCGCCTGCCGCAGCTGGGGTGTCATCACCAACTGCTGGCTGAGTCTCTGATACAGTTTCGTTTCGAGTGCCATGGTCCTACAGCGTAAAGCGCTCCCCGAGATAGAGTTCCCGTGCCTGTGGGCTGGCCGCGATTGCTTGTGGCGTCCCTTCCTCCAGCACCGCTCCGTCGTTCAGAATATAGGCGCGGTCGCAAATACCCAAAGTCTCACGCACGTTGTGATCCGTGATCAGTATGCCGATGTGCCGCTCCTTCAGCTGGGTCACGATGCTCTGAATATCCAGAATAGCAAGTGGATCGATTCCTGCAAAAGGCTCGTCGAGGAGCATGAATACCGGCTCCGTGACCAGGGCGCGGGTGATCTCCACACGCCGGCGCTCTCCGCCCGAGAGGGAGTAGGCTTTGTTCTTGGCCAGATGGGCGATGCTGAGCTCCTCGAGCAACTCGGCGAGCCGCTCCCGCCGTTCCTCGCGCGTCAGCGGCAGCGACTCCAGGATGGCGAGAAGGTTCTCTTCCACGGTCAGTTTGCGGAACACGGAGGGCTCCTGCGGCAGGTAGCTGATGCCTTTGCGGGCGCGGATGTACATGGGCTCGCCGGTGACGTCGGCGCCGTTGAGCAGCACCTTGCCGCGGTCCGGCCGAATCAGACCGACGATGGCATAAAACGTCGTCGTCTTCCCGGCCCCGTTTGCCCCCAGCAGTCCGACGACTTCGCCGGCGTGGACCTCGAGCGAGACGCTGCGGAGAATATCGCGCCCGCCCAGCCGCTTGCACAGGCCGTCGGCGCGCAACATGTTGTCGCCGTGATGATCGCCGGTGCGCTTCACGGCTTCTTCTCCCCCGCTGCGGGCACGGCCTCCACCTGTGACGGAGACAGCAGGGCTTTGACCCGGCCTTCGACGACGCTGCGCTCCTCGTTGAGATACACCACGACACGGTCGCCGGTGATCTGGTTGGGGCCGTCGTGCAACTCGGCCTTCTCGCTGAGCACCACGGTGTTGCGCCCCTGGTCGAACACGGCGCGCCCGCCGGTGGCCCAGCGCGAACCCTTGGACAGCCGGACATTGCCGTCCGCCACCACTTCTTTGACCTGATTGTCGACGTGATCGTCCAGGGCCACGGTCAGACGGTTGCTCTCCAGTTTCATGTCGCCCTGGATCACCACGACGCTGCCCTTGTAGGCGAGCACCCGCGTGCGGTACTCGAACTCCATGGCATCGGCAGTGATCGAGATGGGCTCCCGCTTCGAGCTGAAGGACATCGCTCCCAGGAGCGACTCCGGCCCCGGCGGAGTCCCCGTGGCGGCAGGCGACCGCGTTGCCGCCCGCGCCTCCTGACCGCAAGACCGGTCGGCCAGCGCGCCGATCACGGCCAGCAGGAGGACCGCGGCCACGCCGAGTCTACAGCGGTGCGTCGCTTCCTCCTTGCGGCAACAAAGCCGGCTCCAAGTGCATCGCCACGTTATGGAGCAGGGTGACCCGCTCGCTGTCGACGTTCACCTCCATTTGATCACCGCGCAGCTGCAACGCTCGTCCGGAAATCTCCACTGCGCCCGGGGCGGAAATGATCTCGCGGACGTGATCATACGTCGCTTGGTCAGTCCGGACCATGTAATCCGATGTCTTTATCTCAATGGCGCCGCGCAGCACCACACGCTTGACTTCGCGCCCGTCCAATTCAATCCGCGCCTCGTCGCTCTTGAGGCCGACGGTCCGGCCGTCACGCAGGGACAGCTCCATCCTCGCCTCACGCACCACCACCGTGTTGTCCTCTTGGAAGTACTGGGCATCCAGCGCGGAGATCTCCCAGACCTTCTTGCCATTCTGAATCTTCACCCGATGAAAATCGCGGATGTGCTGCGACACCCCGGGCAGGAACTCCAACCCTTGCTGCGCCAGGTCCTTCTGGCGCTGGCTCCACAAGCTGCGGCCGACCAGAAGGCCTACCGCGGATAGCAGCAACACCACGATCGTCATGATGCCAAAGCGAAGTCGTTTTCTCATAAGAACTGTGGCGCTAATCGTACGTGGGCAAGAAACATACCATCGGAAAAACTGGGAGTAAAGGTAACCAACCGGGGCCGGCACCGCCAGCTATTTTTTGTTGCACAGGAATGCGCGCCCGTGCTATTGAGGGCCTCGAGTTTCGAGGCGAAAGGGTCAGGGAGGTAACGATACAGCGGGCACTCGGCGGCATCAATTGCGCTCCAGCTCGACGCGGAACGGCCTTCTCTTTCGGCTTTCCCTGGAAAATACACCGCGTAGAAGTAGAAAAGGGGGACTGGCAGTATGGATCAAGGTACGGTTAAGTGGTTCAACGGACAGAAAGGCTACGGCTTTATCACCAAAGACGATGGGCAGGACGTCTTCGTCCATTATTCCGCCATCGCCGGCCAGGGCTTTCGGTCGCTTGACGAAGGCCAGCGCGTGGAATTCGAGATCACGCAAGGGCCGAAGGGGTTGCAGGCCGCGAACGTCTCGAAGATCTGACCGCCCGAGGCACCAATGTAAAAGCCTCGGCCTCACCCGGACCGAGGCTTTTCTTTTTGGCCACGCCTCCACCCCGTAGTGAGGCGCCCACGCCCCGGCCCCGTGGGCCGGTTCCAGTTGTCGGCCGCCGCCGGCGCGGCGGCTGCAAAGTTCAATCCGGCATATGCCTGCAAATCGACGCATGAGGCCCGTTTTCGCGGCCTGGGCAGTGCACCTGTACACCGCTCTGGGCGCCGTGGTGGGATTCTTCGCGCTCGACGCCACGGCGCATGGTGACTACGGCCTCGCCTTCGTCTGGATGGCGGTGGCCATTGTGATCGACGCCACCGACGGCACCCTGGCGCGCCGCGCCCGCGTCAAGGAAGTCCTGCCCCAATTCGACGGCGCCAAACTCGACGACATCGTCGACTACCTCAATTACGTCGTCGTCCCCATCGGGCTCGCCTACCATGCCGGACTCATTCCGCACGGCCCCGGCGGCCTGGCCCTCGCTGCGCTGCCGTTGCTGGCCAGCGGCTACGGTTTTTGTCAGACGCAGGCGAAGACCGCGGACCATTTCTTCACCGGCTTTCCCTCTTACTGGAACATCGTGGTCTTCTACTTCTTCGCCCTGGCCACCCCGGTGTGGTTCAATACCACCCTGCTGCTGCTGTTTGTGGTGATGGTGTTCGTGCCCATCCGCTACTTGTATCCCAGCCGAAATCCGGTGGCGCAGCGCACGACGCACGTGCTCGGCGTGGTCTGGGCGCTCGCTGTCGTGGTGCTGCTGGCGCAGTTCCCGACGCCGTCGCGGACGCTGGCCTGGCTGTCGCTGTATTTCCCGGTCTACTATTTCGCCGTGTCCTTCCATGCCCACTTCCGCCACCGCGCGGCGTGAATCTGTGACTTGACCCGCAGACATGCGGTGATAATGGTCGGGCGGGAATGATGCGTGATGCGTGACGCGTGATCCGTGACAGGACTTGAGACTCAGAGTCACGCGTCACGCATCACGATTCCTAGGAGGCAGACGATGAAGCTACAAAACGCAGTGGCATTCGTAACCGGAGGCGCATCCGGTCTGGGCGCGGCGACGGTGCGCGCCGTTCTCGAGCGCGGCGGCCGCGCCGCCATTGCCGACCGGCCCAACTCCGCCGGTGCACAATTCGCCAAGGAACTGGGCGGCAAGGCGATCTTCACCCCGGCCGATGTCACCAACGCCGAGCAGGTGACGCAGGCCATCCAGCAGACCGTTGCCGCCTTCGGCGGCGTGCACGTCGTCGTCAACTGCGCCGGCGTGGCCTCGGCCATGAAGATCGCCGGCAAGCAAGGCCCGATGCCGCTGGAGATGTTCGAGATGGTCATCAAGGTCAACCTGATCGGCACCTTCAACGTCACCCGCCTGGCCGCCACCGAGATGTTGAAGAACACTCCCAACGAGGAAGGCGAGCGCGGCGTCATCATCAACACGGCGTCGATTGCCGCCTTCGATGGCCAGATCGGCCAAGTCGCCTACTCCGCTTCCAAGGGCGGCGTGGTCGGCATGACCCTGCCGATCGCACGCGATCTGGCGCGCGACGGCATCCGCTGCTGCACCATCGCGCCGGGCACCTTCGACACGCCCATGCTGGCCATGCTGCCCGAGCCGCAGCGCCAGGCGCTCGGGGC
>DASVHW010000043.1 GCA_036382395.1 Candidatus Binatia bacterium
TTGCTCGACCCGCTTACCTTCCTTCAAGCGACCGGCGACATAGACCATCGCCACCTCTTTGTCGTCGAATATCTCCGGGTGCACCAAGGCCATCGAGGTCGCTTCAAGCACTGCTAACGTAAGAGGGTGTTTCCGCTATCCGGACACAGCAGGCGCGCGACGATCTCGACAGCCCGCGGCCGGATGGCGGAAAGGGCCCGTTGAACTGAAGCGCAGATCACCGACGTTGTCCCCACAGCACTGCAGGGATTCTATTGTGCTTGTGGGTGAGGGGGCAAGCGGAACGTGCGGCCGTGTCGTGCGGCCGGTGTTGTAGACCCTTACTGCAGGAAATGTTCGATCAGCCGGGCAACCTCCTGCGGATGCTCTTCATAGAAGAATAATTTCGCCTTCGCGATGGAGTGAAAGCCGGCTACTTGCGGGAATTGAGTGATCATCTCCCGCGCCTTCGGCTCGGGAAAGATCTGGTCGTTCGCTCCCCAAATGAAGAATGTGGGCATGGCCAGTTGCCCATGGAGCTGCCGCGCGCTCAACCGCTGCGCGCACGGCTCGTTGCTCGCCGACATTGCGCCCTGGCCTTTTGGAGCACGCGCGCCCACTGTGCTATTTGCGTGGCGGCTTGAAAGAAAAGGGTTCACGCACCGCGCAACGAAGGAGGGGGCATGCACAAGCAGACGCGGCTCCACGGGGTGATCGACGCGGCAACCGCCGCTCTTGACGGGGGCCTGGCGACGCTGCAAGGCGTCCACACCGCCATCGCCCGCAAGCCCTTTGCGCCGCTGCGGCTCGCGCCCGGAGTCGCTGAGGTGTCAGAAGTAGTACGGGTGATCCACGACGGCATCACCAGCCTCGTCTACCGTGGGCTGCACACCGCCATCGCCGTTGCCGGTGGCGCGGCGCGGCTCGCCGCACGCGTCGCAGCGACGGGCGATGAGGATCTTCGGCCCGGATCGCCGGCTGACCTGGCCGTCGCCGCAATCAACGGGTTCGCGGGCGACCGCCTGGCGCGCACCGGCAACCCGCTGGCGACGACCATGGGGCTGCGTCACCACGGTCGCAACGTCGCGCTCGAACGCGGCGCGCTGGCAGCGGCGTTTCGGAAGGCGTCGCCGCGCTTGGCGGTCTTCGTGCACGGGCTCGCGTGCAACGAAAGCTTGTGGCGATTGCACGCCGACCGCCACTACGGCAACCGCCACACGACCTACGGCTCGCGCCTGCAGACGGACCTCGGCTATACACCGCTCTACGTGCGCTACAACTCCGGCCTGCATGTCTCGGACATGGCCGGCAACTGGCGCAGCTGCTGGACCGAGTGGTCACCGCGTGGCCGGTGCCCGTCGATGAGCTGATCGTCATCGGCCACAGCATGGGCGGGCTCGTCAGCCGCAGCGGTTGCCACTACGGTCAAGAGGCTGGCCTCGACTGGGTTCGGCGGGTGCGTCACGTCGTCTTTCTCGGCTCGCCCCACCTCGGGGCGCCGCTGGAGAAGGCGGCGAACGTCACCGCTTGGCTGCTTGGACGCAGCGATATCACGCGCCCTTTCGCTGACGCGTTGAACGCGCGCAGCCTCGGAGTCAAGGATCTCCGCTTCGGCTCGCTGCGCGACGAGGACTGGCAGGGTGTGGATCTTGACGCACTGCTCGTGAACCGCACGGGCCAGGTCCCGCTCCTGGAGGGTGCGGCCCATTACTTCGTGGCAGCCACCGTCACGTGCGACCCGCGCCATCCGTTGGGCGTCGCGGTCGGCGACTTGCTCGTGCGCGAGACGAGCGCATCCGGTCGCGGGTGTGTGCGGCGCATGCAGTTTCCGCTCGACCACGGCCGGCACTTCGGGCCGATGCACCACTTCGATCTCTTGAACCACCCGGACGTCTACGACCAGATGCGCCGCTGGCTCGCAGGGCGCGCTGGGTGACGGCGGCTCCGGTCTGGCCGACACAGGGCGTTCATCCGGCTATGCGTTGGTCGATGAACTCTCGCATCACGCGCAGCACCCCCGGGTAGGTGCGCAATGAAACCCATGTGACTGGTGGGGTACCAGCGGATCGCCGGCTCGCCCCAGCGCTTCCACATCCGCTTGACCACGCGCGGGTCGAAGAAGCGATCGTTGGACGCGGCGATCACGAGAATCCGATCCACGGGCAGCTTGGGGAGCAGCTCGTACCAGCCCACGCTGGCGACGAACTCGCCGAACTCCTTCTTGCCCAGCCGAAGGAGCGGAGATCGCGCCGCATCTTCCCGAGCACGGGCGCGTCGGCGACCAGGGCTCCCAGGTCCATGTGCGCGATGAGGGGAACGGAGAAGGCGAAACGCTCCTCCAGACAGGTGAAGCTCAGCGACGGCGTGGTCTCGGGTACCACGGCCCGCGGTGCCGTAACCGGCTTGCGAACACACGCCGCGCAAGTCACCACGATCATCACTGGAACAAGCTTCTGCGCGAATGACATGGACGTCTCCTCTGGTTCATATCCCATCATCGGACCTTGCGTCTGGCAATCGGGGTCGGATGTTTGGTCGGTTTTCTCCCCGTGCCACGTTCAACGCGCTTGCGCACCGAATGTCGCGCTCGCAAGGAGGGCCGTTTTGCCGAGTGCCGCTTTCCACGCTTCACGATAGGCGTCGCGGTGCGCCGTGGCCGGGCAGTATGAGTTCGGACCGGAGACGAGGGGGACGCCCCCCCTGCGGGACTCAGGCTGGGAACGGGCGTCGGCTCCAGGCGGCGTTCAGGTTGCACGAGTCGCAGGTACTTGACCTCCCCGGCGAAGGCGTCCGTGGTAGCGCGCACGATGCCGGCGTTCAACGTCGATGAGACGACCTGATCGCGGGCTTCCAATAGGCCGGCGTGATACGGAACGCCGTCGCGCAAGTAGACCACGACGTCGCCGACCTTGGGTTCGTTGACCACGCGATATGGCACACCGCTCAGCAGGTCAGTCGTGGGGACAAAGGGAACATCCCAGCCCGCGGCTAGAAACATCCTCCAGACGAAGATCGTGTTGGGCAGAAAGTTAACCCCTCCGATCTCCAACGAGCGACGCATGCTTTCGATGTCGACGCGATGGCTGAAGATGTGCGGCGGTGGTGGCGGCCCGGTGATACGCCAACGGCCGTCGGCCGCGTCGAGCCGCAGTGCCGTGGTCTCAATATGCACGGCCGCATCGAGACCAAGCGCGGAAATCTGCCCAATAACCGCGTAGCGGACATCCACCTCGACCCCACCATTCTCGATACTTCGAGGTGAGCCGACCTCATAGCCTCCGATCAGCACCACGTGGTCCCACGCCGGCTCAAACGGCCAGGCAACCAGCGGGGCCAGTTCAACCCAGCCGGCAAC
Organism: Candidatus Binatia bacterium; assembly: GCA_036382395.1. Classification (NCBI taxonomy): domain Bacteria; phylum Candidatus Binatota; class Binatia (SeqCode); species Binatia bacterium. Next base: position 3,335 of record DASVHW010000043.1, read on the forward strand.
GCTGACGCGCTTGCCCAGCCCATCCGCCTGGCAGAATTGCCGCACAATGCCCTGCGGACCGAACTCCGCCGCGCCCACAGGGGCCGCCACGCCGAGCACGAGGCACACGAGCAGTGCCGGCGAGAGCACTCTCCAGGCCGGCCCGGCTTCAGTCATGCGAGGCGGGATCATGGCGGGTTGAACTTACGCAAGGAGAGTCGGCACCGCAAATGCTTCGACCTCGGCGATTGGGCCTCGCCTCGGTCATTTGCCGAGAACTTTGCAATCCGTCCGGAATCGGTATAGCTTCCTCCCGCCAAGAGTCAGAAGCATTCCGCTCGCACCAAGAGGGACAATTGCGCTGAGCGCCGACAGCCGAGACTGAAGGATGGGACCGCTTGTCGTCTGGTGGTTAGTGCTCGAAGGTCTCGGGCTGATCACCCTGCCTCTGACGTTTCGCCTGTTCTCGGCGCGCGCCGACCACGGCTACGCCTTCGGCAAGATCCTGGCGTTGCTGCTGATTGCGTATGTGTCGTGGCTCGCCAGCCACGCGGGGTTGCCTCTGCACCTGTCACTGCCGTTGACGCTTGCGGTGTTCGTCGGGCTGAATCTGTGGCTGGCATGGAACGGGCGTCAGGCGTTGGGAGAATGGCTGAACGGACCCGGCCCGCGCGCCATGCTGACCCACGATCTGTTGTGGACGGCGGGCTTCCTGTTCTTCGCCTGGCAGCGCTCGCTCGGCCCGGAAATTTTCGGCGCCGAGAAGTACATGGACTTCGCTTTCTTCAACACCCTGACCCGCACCGACGTGATGCCGCCCCAGGATATGTGGATGGCCGGCCAACCGTTCAATTACTACTACTTCGGGTACCTTATATTTGCCGACCTGGCCCGTCTGACGCCGGTGAGCAACCACATCGCTTACAATCTCTGTGTGGTGACCGTCGGGGGTCTGGCATTCGGCGAGGTGGCGGCCATCGGACTGGCGATCACTCGACGACTGGCCTTCGCGCTGATCACCGGCGTCATGACCATGGTGATCGGCAACCTCGACGGCGTCCTGCAACTGTGGGAAAAGCACGGCTTCACGCAGTTCGACTACTGGCGCTCGTCGCGCATCGTTGCGCACGGCGACACCATCAACGAGTTCCCGTACTTCACCACCATTCACGGTGACCTGCACCCGCATTTCATCGTCCTGCCCGTCACGATTCTGCTGCTCGGGTTATTGCTCGATCCGGAACGCGCGAAACGTGTCGTCAACCAAGGACCGGCGCAAACGTTCCGGGACCTCTGGCCGTACGTCCCCGTCACCTTCGTCTTGGCGTCAATGGTGGTGATCAGTCCATGGGAGCTTCCGGTCGGGGCGATGATCACGTTCCTGCTGCTGGGGAGAGACCTGCCCCTGTGGCCGTTGGGCTCGTGGGCCCGCGTTCAGCTGGCCCTCCGGATGATGCTGATGCTCGCCCTCAGGGTGATGGTGATGCTGGTGGTGGCGTACGTCCTGTATCTGCCGTTCTACCTGCGATTTGCCGCCCCGCCCGGCGGAGTCGGATTCAAGTTTGCGCAAACCTCGCTGGTGGAGTTTCTCATTGTCTTCGGCGGGTTGCTGTTGCCGGCAGCGCTGTTGCTCGTCACCGAGGTGCGCGCCAAGCTCTCGATCAGCCAGGAGCAAGCGCAGCTGTTAGGGGCGGGCGGTGTCCTGCTCACGCTGGTCGCGTACCTGGCGGGCAACGCCGTGTTCGTCGTGCTGTTGGGCTTGGGTGGGGCGGCGCTGGTGTGCGCTTACGCCAGTGAAGACAGCGAGCGCCGGGCGCCATTCCTGTTGATCCTCGGCGCCAGCATCGCGTTGCTGGCCTGCGAACTGGTGTACATCAAAGATCCTTACGGCGACAAGCTCTACCGGATGAACACGGTGTTCAAGCTCTACTTCCAGTCCTGGATCCTGCTCGCCATCGCGGCGCCGTGGTGCTGGGCGCAGCTTGTCGATCGCCGGCGGGTCCCGGCCGGCGTGCGCTCCCTGGCGGCAATGACCGTGGGGTCTCTGGTGGTGGCATCGTGTGCCTATCCCGTGGGGATCACGGTAACCCGGTTGCACAACCGGGTGGTCGCAAGCACGCTGGACGGCACCGAGTATCTGTCACGCGAGCATCCGGACGACTTTGCCGCCATCAAATGGATGCGTGAGACCATCGGTGACCTGCCGGTCGTGCTCGAAGCCACGGGCGATCCGTATTCGTACTACGCACGTTTCTCCAGCAACACGGGGCTGCCGACCGTCATGGGTTGGGGCAACCACGAAGGGTTGTGGCGTAACAACGATCGCCAGGTCGCCGGGCGTCGCGCCGACGTCGTACAAATGTACAACGCCGCGACCCTCGCCGACGCCGCCGCGCTGCTGGACCAGTACCAGGTCAAGTACATCGTGGTGGGGGAACTCGAGCGGAAAGATTATCAGGCAGCGGGATTGGCAAAGTTCGCGCAGCTTCCGGTCGCCTTCGCCCGCGGCGGCACCACCGTGTATCGGCGATGAGCCGGATGCGCGTTCTCATCGCGCTCACCTACTACCGACCCCACGTCAGCGGCCTGACGATCTACACCGAGTCGCTGGCGCGCGGTCTGGCGCGGCGCGGCCATGCCGTCACCGTGCTGACCTCCCGTTTCCACCCGGCCTTGCCGGCGCGTGAGTTTCTCGACGGGGTGGAAGTTATACGCGTCCCCATCGTCTCGAAAATCAGCAAAGGCGTGGTGATGCCGCTGTTCCCGCTCTATGCCGCGCGCCTGATCCGACGCCACGACGTCGTCAACATCCACATGCCGCAACTGGAGGCGGCGGCGCTGGCGCTTCTGGGGCGCCTGTTCGGCAAAGGCGTCGCGCTCACGTACCATTGCGATCTCCACCTGCCCAGCGGCATCTTCAATCGACTGGTGCAATCGAGCTTGGGGCCACTCAACCATGCTGCCGCCTATCTGGCGCACCGGATCGTCACGACGACGGAGGACTACGCGCGGCACTCGCCCTTCCTCAGCCAATTCATGCCGAAAGTCGTTGCCATTCCGCCCCTCGTCGACATGGCGAAGCCGGATCCGGTCATCACGCAGCGGCTGGCGCAGCGCTGGCAGCTCAACGGCCGGGCACGGGTGGGATTCGCAGCCCGCTTTGCCGCCGAGAAAGGTGTGCAGTACTTGCTGCAGGCGCTGCCGGCCGTGCTCGAGCAGGTGCCCGACCTTCACCTCGTCTTCACCGGTGCCTATAAAGACACGGTGGGCGAAGAACAATATCTCGCCAGCCTCTCGCCTCTGCTGCGGCGCTATGCGGACCGACTCACGTTCCTGGACTTGTTGCGCCCCGAAGAGATGCCCAGCTTCTTCTCGCTCTGCGACGTCCTCGCCGTGACCAGTCTCAATTGCACGGAAGCGTTTGGGCTGGTGCAAATCGAAGCCATGCTATCCGGCACCCCCGTGGTGGCGAGCGACCTTCCGGGCGTACGGGAGGCCGTGCGGCGGACCGGGATGGGCGAGATCGTACCGCCCGCCGATGCCGCGGCGCTCGCCGCCGCACTGGTGCGGGTGATCAAACAGCGTCAGACGTACGTTCGTCCGCGGGAAGAGGTCGCACGGGCATTTGACCTGACCCAGTCGGTACGCCTGTACGAAGAGCTGTTTGCGGGATTGATCAGTTCGGCACAATTGACCTGAAGGCTCGGCGGTGCCGAGCCGTTGATCTGTGCCATCGGCTCAGGCAATTACCCGAAGACGACTTGGCGTTGGGGCCCCATGATGACGACGCAGCTCTTGGACCAGCATTACTACTGCGCGCACCACCTCTCTGAGGACCGGATCGCGTTGTGGTGGTACGCGCGGGTGGTGCGTAAGCTGCGTCCGCGCGGCGGGCGGCTGCTCGACTTCGGCTGCGGGACCGGGCATCTGCTCAGACGGCTGTCGGCGCACTTCGAGGCGTTCGGATACGATGCTGCACCGCACGCGCGCAACGAGAGCCGGGGCAACGCTCCGGATGCGGTGATTCTGGAAGAGTGGAAATCCCTCCCCGCCGGGATGTTCGACGTCATCGTGGCGCTGCACACGCTGGAGCACGTGCCGCGACCACTGCCAACGATCGAGGCGCTGACGGCCAAGCTGGTCGGCGGCGGCATATTGTTCTTCGTAGTGCCCCATGTCGGCGGGCTCGGGCATCGCCTGAAGGGGCGGCGGTGGTTTGCCTACCGTGACCCCACCCACGTCAGCTTGTTGAGCCGGGGGGAATGGATGATGCTGATGCGGAAGGCGGGTTTGGAAGTCGTGAGTGTCCGCGCCGACGGGCTGTGGGATGCCCCCTATGTCCGCTTCATCCCGACGATGGTGCAACGCGTGATCTTTGGAGCACCGGCGGCAGTGCAGATCTTCTGGCCGGGAAACCGCGCGTTCCTACCGGCGGCCCTGGGCGAATGCCTCATCGTCACGGCAAAAAAATCAGGATGACGCTGCCCACCAGCCCTCGACACGAACGCCGCTACGATCTATGAGGTTGGAGGCTTTCGATCCGTGATGAAATTCCTCCGTTCGTTGTGGTCCAGCCCTCGCCTGTGGGTCGTCGTAATCGTCGTCTGTGCGGCGGCGGTGCGGTTGATCCACATCGAGTGGGATGAGAACCACTTCTTCCACCCCGACGAACGCGCGGTGGCGTTTTCGGTGCAACGGCTGTCATTCCGGCCGCTGCAGATGGATCCCGACTTCTTCGCCTACGGGTCGCTGCCCATCTACCTGGCAAAAATCACCAGCAGTGCTTTGGCGCTCGTCGATCCGCATGCGGCAACCTATGACGGCGTCATCGTCAACGGGCGGCGTGTATCCGCCGTCATCGGGGCGCTCACGGTTTTCCTGCTGATCATCCTGGGCAGTCGGCTGTACGACCGCAGCGTCGGGCTGTTGTCGGGCGTGCTGTTGGCCGCCTGCGCCCTCCATTTGCAGAACTCGCGCTTCATGACCGTGGACGTCACGCTGACGTTCGTCGTCCTGCTGGCGTTGTACCTCCTCGTGCGGGTTGCCACCGAGGGCCGGCTGACGCACTTCATCCTGGCGGGCATAACCATCGGCTTGGCGACCGCCACCAAGTTCAGCGCCATGCCGCTCTTTCTGCCGCTGGGCATCGCCACCTTACGTCGCCTCTGGGTGGAGCGCCGATTCTTCCCGATCGCCGCTCGCTGCGGCCTCGCGGTAGTGGCAGCGGTCTTGGCATTTGCGCTGGCCGAACCATACGCCGTGCTCCGTTTCGGCCGTTTCTACCATGACATCCTGGAACAGAGCCACATGGTGCGCAATGCGGGGACGTTCCCCTACACCACCCAGTACATGGGAACGCCGAAGTACTGGTACGACCTCGAGCAGCTGATCATCTGGGGCATGGCCCCGGCACTGGGATTGGCCGCGGTGTGGGGAACCGCGACCCGGGTGGTGGCGGGATTCCGGGAGCGCCGGATCGAGGAATGGGTCCTGCTCTCGTGGGTCGTCCCGTTTTTCCTGATCACCGGCTGGTTCGAGGTGAAGTTTCCGCGTTATCTGCTGCCGATCTATCCGCTCATGATCCTCTGGGCGGCGGAGTGGCTGGTCCGCAAGTACCGGAGCGGGACACTCTTCGGCCGCCTCACCGCCCCGCTGGTGGTGGTCGGTACGCTGGCGGCGGCCAGCGCTTTCATGTCGATCTACACGCGGCCGTTCACCGAAGTCACCGCGTCGCAATGGGCCTACCGCCACATCCCATCGGGCAGCAAGATCCTCACGCAGGACTGGGACGAAGGCTTCCCGATGTCGTTGCCGCTCCCCGGAGCCCAGGCGGAACGCTACCGTGTGGTACCCTTCGGATACTATGAGCAGCCGGACAGCTCGTCCAAGGTCCAGCGGCTCAGCCAAGAGCTGGCGAGCGCCGATTACATCGTCTTCCAGACCAAGCGACTGTACGGTGCGGTGACTCGCGCCCCGGAGCGCTTTCCGCTGACCACCAACTACTTCTACGAGCTGTTCGCCGGCGATCTCGGCTACACGTTAGAGCAAGAAGTGGCGGCGCGGCCGGGGCTCTTCGGCTTCGAGATTCCGGACGAGTTGGCGGACGAGTCGCTCACGGTCTACGACCATCCGAAAGTCTTGATCTTTCGCAACACCGAGCGTCTGGCCGCGCCCGTCATCGCGGAGAAGATCCTGCGCGGCCTTCCTTCGCGGCCGCTGACTCGGAATGATCTCCTGCTGGCGCGTCCCAGCGGTGGCCTACCGCTGGAAACGACCGGCGCCGCGCCCCCCATTCAGTCGAGCCTTCTCGCACTGGTCTTGTTTGCGGCGCTGGTGGAGATCCTGAGTCTGGCCGCCTATCCGGTATTGCGTGTGTGGCTGACCGGCGTTGGCATCCTGGCGTTGAGCAAAACGCTCGGCGTACTGCTCTTTGCCTACCTTTCCTGGCTGATGATCAGCCTAGGCGCGGCCGATTTCACTCAAGGAGCGCTCAGCGCCATGGCATTCGGGCTGGCTGCCGTTGGCGCGTTGATGTGGCGGCGCACTCGCGTTCCACTGTCGCGCGGGGAGATCATCTCCACCGAGGCGCTGTTCTGGGGCGCGTTCGCCTATTTTCTTGTCGTGCGCATGTACAACCCCGAAGTCTACTGGGGCGAGAAGCCGATGGACTTCTCTTTTCTGAACACTCTGACCCGCACGACCACGCTGCCGCCGGCGGAGCCCTGGTTCGCCGGCTCGCCCCTGCAGTACAGCTACTTCGGCCACTACACCGTCGCCGCGTTGGGCAAGACGCTGCACCTCGATCCAGCGCTCACCTTCAATCTCGGCATTGCACTGATTGGCGGACTGACGGCGGTGGCGGCGTTTTCTGTCGGCGCGGTGGTTACGGGCCAGTGGCAAACGGGCCTGTTGGCGGCCTTCTTCGTTGCCTTGATCGGCAATCTCGCAGGCCCGCGGGAATGGTTCGCCCGCCACGCCATCGGCTTCGATTACTTTTGGGCAACATCGCGCGTCATCCGGGATACGATCAACGAGTTCCCGTTGTGGAGCTTCTTGTTCGCGGATCTGCACGCCCACGTGCTGGTCATGCCGATCTCGTTGACGTTCCTGTGTCTCACCGTGTTGTGGGTGCGCACGCACGTGCTGCAGTCGCGCCAGCAGCGCCCCCGAGGCACGACTCTGGCGCTCCTGGTTCTGCTGTGCCTGACGTTGGGCGCCATCATGGTGACCAACACCTGGAGCACTCCCACTTACATTCTGTTCTTCGTCTTTTTGCTGGGCACACTCTGGCTCACCGAAGCGGAGCACGGAGGGTGGCTGGGCTTTCTGTTCGGCGGCATCGCCCGGGTTGGTATTCCGAGCGCCCTGCTCGTGGTTGGCGCCTATGTGCTTTTCCATCCGTACTGGAGCCACTTCGTGCGGGCAGAAGGCGCATGGTTGGGCTGGGAGCGTCTCGGGCCTGACAAGCTGGTCCAGGGTTATGACTTTCTGACCGTGTTCGGTCTGTTTCTGTTCGTCCTAGTGCCCTTCGTGCTGGCGCTCTGGACGCGCAGCATCCGGCGGGGAGAGGAACCGCTCGGTGTTGGCCGGTCGTTGTTACTCATCGCCACGATCGCGCTGATACTAGTCAGCCTGGCGATCTCCACGCGGGTGTTCTCCGCCATTCTGTTTCTGCTGACCTTACGTCCCCTGCTGGCGTTCAACACGGAACGCCGCTGGCGCATTCCGTTGACCATGGCGGCATTTGCCTTCGCCATCACCGCGGGCTGCGATCTCGTGTACGTGTGGGATCGCATGAACACCATCTTCAAGTTCTATCTGGAAGGATGGTTCTTGCTGGCCATTGCCGCTGCGGTCGCCGCCGGCGCACTCTGGAACGGCGCCGTGCGGCTGCCGTGGTTTCGGCCTATCTGGAAGGTCGCGCTCTCGCTGCTCATCGCCGTGGCGCTGTTCACTGCCGCAACTGACACACTCGGGGTGATCCGCACCAACCGCATGCCGACCCCAAAACCGACGCTTGACGGCATGGCGTATCTCCGGGAGAAGGCCCCGTTCGAGTTGGCCGCGTTCGAGTGGTTGAACCGGCATATTCAAGGCATCCCGGTGATCTTGGAAGCGCACGGTGATTCGTACCAGGAATTCACCCGCGTCTCCATGAACACGGGCCTGCCGACGGTGCTGGGCTGGGAGTATCACGTCTTCCAGCGCGGCCACCCGCAGGCCGAAATCACTCGCCGCAAGAGCGACATCGAGTCGGTGTACACCAGCAACAGCAAGGACAAGGTGGCGGCGTTGCTGCAACGCTATCACGTCGCCATGGTGTTCGTCGGAGCCCTGGAGCGTCGGGTGTACGCCGGTGGCAACCTCGAGCGCTTCACGCAATGGAGCGACTTGCTGACCCCGGTGTACCGCAATCCCGGAGTCACGATCTTCGCGGTGAACGGCCGCTTTACGGGAACTATCCCGGTGACCACGATCGAGGACATTGCGCAGCCGGCGCCCGAGGAAGGAGCACCGCAGGACGCCCCCGGCAAGCTGCATCAGCCGCGCGGCGTGGCCGCGACGCCGGAGGGCGATATCGTGGTGTGCGACTTCGGCAACAATCGTATCCAGGAGTTTGCCCGCGACTTGAGTTTCGTACGCGAATGGGGAACCCCAGGCCAGTTGCCAGGGCAGTTCAAGGAACCCTGCGGCATCGCTGTCAGTCCGAACGGTGAGGTCTTTGTTGCCGACACCTGGAATCATCGCGTGCAGGTGTTCTCCAAGGCAGGGGAGTACGTCCGCGAATGGGCAACCAGCTTCTATGGTCCACGCGGTGTGGCAGTGGACTCCACCGGGGCGGTGTTCGTGGCTGACACCGGCAACAATCGCATCGTGCGCTTCGCTGCCGATGGACAGAAGGAGATGGAGTGGGGAGGAAAGGGATCGGAGCCGGGCCGCTTTCTCGAGCCGGTGGGGCTGACCGCCGATGCGGCCGGCACGGTCTACGTCTGCGACAACGGCAACGGCCGGCTACAGTTGTTCGGTCGCGACGGGCGTTTCGTCGGTGCCTTCCCGGTGGCCGGGTGGGAGAGCAAGGTGTATTCGGAACCCAACGTGGCTGTCGACCCGTCCGGCACGATCTGGGTGACCGTGCCGGGAGCCAAAGAGGTGCGCAACTATGACCGGACCGGCAAGTTGTTGCGCACCATCACCGCTCAGAACACTCCCGGCGTGAGCTTCGGCATCCCCATGGGAATCACTTACCACGCCGCCGGCCATGCAATGATCATCAGCGATCTCGATCACCGCCTGGTGCGCATCCCGCTGGCGCCACAGTGAGCTGACCCGGCACCCATGCACGCAACCGAGGCCACCCAGGCTCCAAGGATGCAAACGACTCATGCGCCGCTGACGTCGTCCACGCCAGTCAGGTGGCGAGGGCTGCGGATACTGCTGCTCGTGGCCGCGCTGGCGAGCGCCGCCGCAGGCCAGTATTGGCTCAGCATCCGGCACGTCGCGCTCTGGTCAGCGCCAGCATGGATGGCCGCGCTGGTCTGCTTCATCCTTCTGTACATCCTCGGACGCGATGCTCGTGAACTCCCTTCTCCGAACGACGGTGCGGGCTCACGGTATGCGCAGTGGGGTTGGCTAGCGCTGGTGCTGGCTGTCGGCGTCTTCTTCACCGTCTTTCGCCTCAATCAGTTCCCGCCGGGGTTGAATCACGACGCCGCCTACGAGGGCTTGTACGCCATCCGTATTCTCAACGGACTGCCCTATACGCCGTACACTCCAGAGGCCTGGGGTCGAGAAACGTTCACCTTCTATCTCCGGGCACTCAGCGTGCTGCTCCTCGGCCCGACGCGGCTGGCGGTCACGCTGCCGTCGACGGTGGCCGGCATCTTCATTCTGCCCTTCTTCTTCGTCTGGGCACGCAAGATGTTCGGCGCACGCTTCGGCCTGATGGCGACGCTCCTCCTCGGCGTCTCGGGTTGGCACCTGGTCTTCAGCCGCACCGGCTGGCGTTCCGATTTCCAGCCGCTGTTCATGACCATCACCTGTTGTTTTTTCATACGCGGCATGGACACCGGTCGTGCGCTGGATTTCGCCCTCAGTGGAATCGGCTTGGCCGCGGCCTTGAACACCTACAACGGCGCGCGTCTCTTCCCGCTGCTTTTCCCGCTCTGGCTCGTTGCCGTCCTGCTGCAGTCCTGGCACTGGCGCGGATTCCTCCGCCAGTACTGGCACGGTCTGCTGTCCATGGCGGTGGCCTTCGGCATCGCCGTGGCGCCGTTGGCCTGGTACGCGGTACATAATTGGGAGGTCTTCCAGGGCCGGGCGCACGCGTTGGCGGGCGCCAGCACGCTGGTTGGAGCCCTCAAGGTTACGGCGCTGCTGTTCAACTACCGGGGAAATGGCGATGACTTTTTCATCGATACGCCGGCGCTTGAATACCCCGCCGCGATATTCCTGGCCTTTGGCATCTTGTGGGGCCTCGCCCGGATCCGCGACGAGCGCGTGCAGTTTGTCTTGCTGGGACTGGTGATCAACGCTGCCCCCGGCCTGGTGAGCAAGCCGAATATGAACCGGGACATCGGCACGATGCCGTTCGTCTACTTCTTCGCCGCCTTGGGAGCCATGTTCTTCGCCACGCAGATCAGGCGGCTCATCCCTCGCGTGGGCCATGTGCTGGCCTTGGCGTTCCTGGTGGTCGCCGGCGCTTCGGCACTGCAAGCGACGTTTGCACAGTACCTGGGTCAGCACCGGCGGGCCGTATGGGGCTACTACCCCGAGACCACCGTGCTCGGAAACTACATCAAGACACTGGTACCGCAGTACAACATCTGGGTCGGTGGCGCGAATTTTCCGCGCGACGCCTTGACCTATCTCTCGTACACCGGCCAAGTCGACCCGATGCAGCGCAACTACACCTGGCTGGATGATGTCACCGTGCTGTTGCAGATGAGCCCGGGGCTCGCGGCCAGCAAGGGACTGGCGTTCGTCTTGGCGACCAACGAGGAACCGAGCAGAACGGTCCTGCGCCAATTGGAGCAGCGCTATCCGCAGCACCAGGTAGTCGACGTACGTTACCCGGAAGAGAACGGCCCGGTCTTCGCCAGGGCGCTACTGGTAAGTCCCGAGACTGCGACCGAAACGCCGGCACCAGCGACCGCCCCAAAACCCGCAGAGCCGCCGACTCCCATCGGACAAGTACATCAGCCGCGCGGGGTAGCGGCGACCGGCAATGGCCATGTCTTCGTGTGCGACTTCGGCAACAACCGCATTCAGGAGTTCGGACGTGATCTGAACCCTGTGCGGCAATGGGGCGGCAGCGGCCAGACGCCCGGACGGTTCAACCAACCCTGTGGCGTGGCGGTGGATCCCGCTGGACAAGTCTTCGTCGCCGACACATGGAACCACCGTGTCCAGGTCTTCTCCGCGGAAGGCAATTTCGTGCGCGCGATGGCGGCGGATTTCTACGGACCGCGCGGCATCGCGGCGGACGCGAACGGCAGCGTATTCGTCGCCGACACGGGAAACAACCGGATCGTGCGCTTGTCGGCGACCGGCCAGAAGGAGAAGGAGTGGGGCGGTAAGGGCTCAGAGCCGGGACGGTTCCTGGAGCCGGTGGGCCTGGCGGTGGACGGCACTGGGCAGGTGTACGTGTGCGACAACGGCAATGGGCGGCTGCAGACTTTTACCCGCGACGGGGAATTGCTGAGTCAGTTCCCGGTGCCGGGATGGCAAAGCGGGGTGTATTCCGAACCCTACGTGACTCTCGATCCGCGCGGCAACATTTGGGTCACGGTGCCGAGCGCAAAAGAGGTCCGCAGCTATGACCGCGCTGGGAAGTTGTTGCGTACCATCACGGGACAGGGCACCGGTGGCGTGACCTTCGACACGCCGATAGGCATCGCGTACAGCACCGCCGCGCGCGAGTTGATCGTCGCCGACCTCGCCGACCGCGTGGTGCGCATCCCGGACAGCCGGTGAGCCGGAGGCGGACAGTGCGCCTCGAATCCTACTGCGACACCTCACTGTCGTAGGACAGCACGACGAGCACCTGACCTGCTTCGACCATATCGCCCGCCGAGACGCGTAACTCGCTGACCGTACCGGTGGCCTCGGCCACCAGGCGGTTCTCCATCTTCATCGCTTCCAGGATCAGCAAACCGTCGCCGGCCACAATGTGCTGGCCCGGTTGCACCAGGGCTTCGAGCACTCGGCCCGGCATCGGGGCGGTGATTTCGGGAGACGCGACCGTCGCGACCCGGTGCGCCGACGCGCCACTCTCGGACACGAACTGATAGACCTCACCATCGACGGCGACCAACCGGTCCCGGCCGTTGCGCACCAAGTCGACGCGGTATTGCCGCCCGTCGACGACGACAAAGAGCGTCGCATCATCCAGGTAGTGCGCTTCGACCACGTGCTCGGCACCATCCAGACCGACGCGATAGGCACCACCGTCGGACTGGACGTCGACAGCGACATGGTGCTGCTTATGACGGAGCGAGATCCGCATGGAGCCTCTTTGCTACCCCTGCCCCACACGCCAACTGCCAAGGGTCGTCCATGGCGAACAGGCCGCTGAAGCTCCCGGCTGCGCCTGTGTGGATGGCCGGCTCCGGAGCAAATCGATGGCGGCGGCAATGGCGGCAATCGTCCGATGAAGCTCCCGGCCAGTCCACGAGGGGAAATGGTCGGCGATGAAATGGGTGTGCGTCTCGCCGCGAACGAACGCGGGGTGTTCCAGAACTTCGAGCAGGAAGGGAATATCGGTGGTGCAGCCGAGGATGACGTAATCCTTCAGCGCCACGAGCATCCGCCGCCGTGCCGCGTCGCGATTCTCTGCCCAGACTGACACTTTGGCGAGCAACGGGTCGTAATACATGGGCACCGCGTACCCTGCCCTGATTCCCGAATCGACGCGAATGCCCGGCCCACTCGGCTCACGCAGGTGTGCGATCGTCCCCGGGCTGGGGAGGAACTGTTGCGACGGGTCCTCGGCGCAAATCCGGCATTCGATGGCGTGTCCGCGGCTGCCAACGTCGTGCTGCCGCAACCACAGCGGTTCGCCGGCGGCGAGCCGGAGTTGCGCCTGCACGATGTCGATACCGGTGACCCACTCGGTGATGGGATGCTCGACCTGCAAGCGGGTGTTCATTTCGAGAAAATAGAAGCGCCCATCCGCATCGAGCAGGAACTCGACCGTCCCGGCGTTCCGATAGCCGGAGCAACGGGCGACCGCGACGGCGGCTTCGGTCATTTGCTGTCGGAGTGCGGGGTCAACGGCGGGCGAGGGAGTTTCTTCAATGATCTTCTGGTGGCGGCGTTGAACCGAGCACTCGCGCTCCCCGAGATGGACGACGGTGCCTGAATTGTCGGCCAGAATCTGGATCTCCACATGTCGTGGCCGTTCGAGGTAGCGCTCGAGAAACAGCCGGCCATCCCCAAACGCTCCAAGCGCCTCGCGCCCGGCAGCACTGAAGGCTGGCAGCAACTCGGTTTCATCGCGAACGATGCGCATGCCTTTGCCACCGCCGCCCGCTGCGGCCTTGATGATCAACGGGTAGCCGAGACGGCGGGCTGCTGCCACCAGCTGGGCGCTGCGCTGCGGCGGATTCTCCTCTGCCGGCACAACCGGGACACCGGCGCGCGCGACAGTCCGGCGCGCCAGGGTCTTGTCACCCATCATGGCGATCGACTCCGGGCTCGGACCGATGAACACCATACCGGCCTCTTCGACCGCTCGAGCGAAGGACGCGTTCTCCGCCAGAAAGCCGTAGCCCGGATGCACCGCATCCGCACCCGTCGTGCGGGCGGCCTCGATGATGCGTGGAATATTCAGATAGCTCTCGGCACTGGGTGGTGCGCCGACGCAGACCGCCGTATCCGCGTGCTCGACATGCGGCGCCTGCGCATCCGCCGCCGAATAGATGGCAACGGTTTCGATCCCGGTCTCGCGGCAGGCACGCATCACGCGGATGGCGATCTCGCCGCGGTTGGCAATGAGGACTCTGTGGAACATGCTTGAAATAAGCTCTCAGCCCTCAGCTGTCAGCCCTTCCATATCTCTCGCCGCATTCCCTTGCTGATAGCTGACTGCTGACCGCTTCTCCTCACATCCGGAACACGCCCGGTCGCGTATCGGGGATCGGGCCGTGGGCGGCAGCCGCAAGGGCGAGGCCGAGGACGTGCCGGGTGTCGATGGGGTCAAGCACGCCGTCATCCCAGAGCCGCCCGGTCGAATAGTAGGGACTGCCTTCTCGTTCGTACTTCGCGAGGATGGGCGCCATGAACGCTTCTTGCTCCGCCGGCGTCAGTGTCTGCTGCCTGCTGGCGAGCTGCTGCAGCTTGACGGTAAGCAGCGTGCTGGCGGCCTGTTCGCCTCCCATCACCGATATGCGGCCGCCGGGCCACATACACAGCAGGCGCGGGCTGTAGGCACGGCCGCACATCCCGTAATTGCCCGCACCATTCGAGGCCCCGATGATCACCGTAAACTTCGGCACGGCCACCGTGCTGACCGCGTGCACCATTTTCGCGCCATCCTTGGCGATGCCACCTTGCTCGTACTTCTTTCCAACCATGAAACCGGTGATGTTCTGCAGAAAGATCAGGGGGATTTTCCGTTGCCCGCACAGCTCGATGAAGTGCGTCCCTTTGAGCGAGGACTCGGAGAACAGCGCACCGTTGTTCGCGACGAGGCCAACCAGATAGCCGTGGATACGGGCAAAGCCGGTGACCAGCGTGGTGCCGTAGAGCGGCTTGAACTCATGCAGTCGGCTGCCGTCCACCAGGCGCGCGATGATTTCGCGGACGTCGTACTGCCTTCTCGCATCGCATGGGAGGATGCCGTAGATCTCGCGCGCTTCGTACGCAGGCTCCTCCGGTGTCTGCTGATCCAGCACCGAGGGTGGCGCCGGACCCAGATTCTCAAAGATTGAGCGCGTAATTTCGATGGCGTGTTGGTCATTGGCGGCGAGATAATCGGAGACCCCGGAGATGCGCGTGTGCACATCACCGCCGCCGAGCTCCTCCGCCGACACCTCTTCGCCGGTGGCGGCCTTCACCAGCGGCGGTCCTCCCAGAAAAATCGTACCGACACCGCGCACGATCACGTTTTCGTCGCACATGGCGGGCACATACGCCCCGCCAGCCGTGCATGAGCCCATGACGACCGCGATCTGCGCCATGCCGGCAGCGGAGAGGCGCGCTTGATTGAAAAAGATCCGCCCGAAATGCTCGCGGTCGGGGAAGATCTCCGCCTGCAGGGGCAGGAATGCACCGCCCGAGTCCACCAGGTACACACACGGCAGGCGGTTCTCCAACGCGATCTCTTGGGCGCGGAGGTGCTTCTTCACCGTCATCGGGAAGTAGGTACCGCCCTTGACCGTCGCATCGTTCGCCACAATCACCGTCTGCCGGCCACTGACGGTGCCGATACCCGTGACGATACCGGCCCCAGGAGCTTCGTTGTCGTACAGGCCGTACGCCGCCAGCGGCGACAGCTCCAGAAACGGCGTGTCCGGGTCGATCAGCGCGTCGATACGTTCGCGGGCGAGCAGTTTCCCGCGCTCTTTGTGGCGTCGCCGCAACTCTTCCGGTCCGCCGGCCCGCACCTCGAGCAGCCGCGCACGCAACTCCGCAGCCAGCGACTCGTTGTAGCGGCGGTTCTCTTCGAACCCCGGGTCAGTGAGGCGAACCTTAGTTTCAATCCGGCGCATTGGAGAACAGATACCAGATCGAGGACAGGGTCGGCCAGCGGCCCGAAGGCCATCTTCGCCGCACCCATCCATGGCGAGTTTCCGGCCCGTGTTTCCGGCCCGTTGCCACCAGGGCGAACTCGTGATAGCAAAATCCAGTTTTTGCCTGCAAGGTCAATGGGGAAACACGTTCTGGACGGACAGCGCAACCGGGATATCGCCGGTGTGGTGAATCGCCTCCACCACCGGCTGGACTTTCGTTTTCCGCCGTTTCGCTTCGAAGATTTCCTTCGCGCGTTTGAGACCTACAAGATTTTCGAGGTCGACATGCCGCTGGGCCTCGATGGGCGAATCTTCTTGACCCCGGATGGCGAACAGAAGACCATCTACCTGCGCAAGGACAATCCACGCACCCGGCTGCGATTCACGTTGGCGCACGAGATCATGCACGCGGAACTGCATTCCCGCAGCGGCAACTTGCAAAACCTTACGGCCTGCCGGACCTCGGAGCACCACCGCGACGGGCGGCGTAACGTCTTAGAGCGCGAGGCTGATCTGGGTGCTGCAACCTTACTGATGCCGCTGTCGATGATCGATCGCCACCTACCCTATCGCATCAGGCGGGAGTATCGTGATTCCGTGGTCAAAGACATGGCACGTCTGTTTCGAGTCAGCGAAACCGCGAGGCGCATCCAACTGAAGAACTACGTCGCATACCCCGGGGAAATTGTCGCGCCTTAAGCATCTGAACCCTGACCCGCTGCCGGAG
This sequence comes from Candidatus Binatia bacterium, assembly GCA_036382395.1. Lineage (NCBI taxonomy): Bacteria > Candidatus Binatota > Binatia (SeqCode) > Binatia bacterium. The sequence goes on from DASVHW010000043.1 coordinate 19,772, forward strand.
GCGAGGGGACCCAACAGGGTACGTTGCCGAACTTATGAACCGGTGCACTGAGCCCTCAGCCGGATCCCGCATGGGCATTCGATGAAGGTTTTGTATTTCGACGCCTTCGCGGGCATCAGCGGCGACATGACCGTTGGCGCGTTGCTGGCGCTGGGGCTCCCGCTCGAGCGACTCAAGAGTGAGTTGGCGCAATTCCCCCTCAGTGGCTACTCCATCGCCGCCACGCCGGCGCGTGTTCACGGCATCTCGGCAACCAGGTTTGAAGTCGAGGTCTCGCCCAGCGGGCATCCCAACCGAGCCTTCCGTGACATTCGGCAGATGCTCGAACGCAGTGGGCTGCAGCCGGCGGTGAAGCGTGGCGCGCAGGCGATCTTCACCAAGCTGGCAGAAGCGGAGGGACGGGTGCACGGTGTCGAGCCCGATGCAGTCGAGTTCCACGAAATCGGTGCGATCGACTCGATTGTCGACATCGTCGGAACGGCGATCGGCATGACGTGGCTCGGCAGCGAACGGGTGTACGTCTCCCGGCTCCCCCTCGGCTCCGGCGTGGTGCCATCGCAGCACGGCTCACTGCCTGTGCCCGCCCCGGCAACGGTGGAACTGCTGCGCGGCTTCGTAACGCAACCCAGCGATGGCGACAGCGAACTGGTCACCCCTACTGGCGCCGCCATCATCGCAAGTCTGGCGCTCCCGGAGCCGGCCCCCGAGCTCCGTATTCAGGCCAGCGGATATGGAGCCGGGAAGCGCAGTTTGCGCGACAGGCCAAACCTCTTACGCGCCATCGTGGGCGAGAGCGTCGCGCCCACCGGGCGAGATGACGTCATCGTCATTGAAACCAATATCGACGACTACAATCCCGAATTCTACGAACACGTCATGGATCGGCTCTTCGAGGCCGGGGCGCGAGACGTCTATCTCACGCCAGTGCACATGAAAAAGAACCGGCCGGGCGTCCTGCTGACCGTCCTTTGCACCGAAGGCGAACGCGAACGGCTCTCGAGCATCGTGTTGAACGAAACGTCCACCATCGGTCTGCGCTATTATCCGGCCCGACGACTCGTCCTGTCCCGAGACACCTGGGAAGTCAGTACTCCATACGGAACGGTACGGGTGAAAATTGCCCTGAGCCCAGACGGTCACGAGAACATGGCGCCGGAGTACGAAGATTGCAGACGGCTGGCGCGGGAGAAGACCGTTCCCATCAGGCTGGTCTATCAGGCTGCGCTGGCCGCCGCACAAGGCTCAGCACGGAACAAGTAGACCGTCGATCCGCAGGCGCTCCGAAAACACCTGCGCCAGCCGCTGCCGAGTCTCCGCTGTGGCACTGATCTCCCCCAGGTGCGGCACGACGCCGAGGGCAGGACCAAGCAGCCGGCTCAAGGTATCCACGTTCGATCGAGCCGCTTCATCGCTCTCAGCGCTGAGGAAATTCACCACGTAGCCCAGGACGCGCAGGCCGATGGCTTCGGCGTAACGCACGGTCAACAAGGCATGATTGATCGCACCCAGCCGTGACCCAACCACCACCAGGACCGGAACGTCAAGACGCTTGGCCAAGTCAGCGAAAGTCAGAGTGGGCGTCAGCGGCACGAGTAACCCTCCCGCACCCTCGATCAATGTAACATCGTGCGCCGACGCAATGGTCTTGTAACACCACAGCAGACGGTCCAGATCGATGATCACGGCTTCACGCTCAGCAGCAACCAACGGGGCCAGCGGCTCACGCAAGCGGTAGGGGCAAATCGTTTTCAGTTCGGAGTGGCAGCCTGAAAAGAATTGCAGACGACCGGCATCGGACGTAAGAGGCCGATCATTGAAGTCGGGAGGGCAGCCGGTTTCCGCCGGCTTGTACACCCCTACCGTCCATCCCCTCCAGCTCAAAGCCGCTGCGATACCGCTGGACACCGTGGTCTTACCGACCCCAGTGTCGGTACCGGTTACAAAGATACCCTTAAACTGCAAACTACGACCTGCCTCTCAGCAGGTCTCATGTAGCAAAACCAAGGCGGGAAAAAAGCAACATCGACCACTGCCCTAGCTCACCACCACCGCCCACAAGGTCCACGCAACGACACCCCACAGAGCCAAGCTGATAAGTGTTCCGGTAACAAACCCGAAGAATGGAATGTCACGCGTATCCTCGGGCGCCAGATCGTCAACTCGCCATGCCGCTCGGCTGTAAACCAGTTCCATAACTACCCTCCCGGTATTTCCGTAAAGCAATGGCTGTGCCACCAGCGGTATTCGCTAACATAGGGCGCCGCCGAGCGAAATATCTTCTAATCAGAAGGCGAATACTGCAAGGAATTTCCTAATTTTGCCGGAAGAATATGGTTCATGGCGCTTCTGTAACCTGGATGATCGAATCACGGACTACATCGCTGAGGAAATCCACCTGGTCTTCGGTGATGCAAAGCGGCGGCATCAACACAATTACGTTGCCGAGCGGCCGCAGAATGATGCCCCGTTTTCGAGCTTCCATGATGGTGCGCACGCCGACACGATCTGATGCCGCAAACGGATGTCGATTGTCACAATTTCGTACCAATTCGATACCAACCATTAGTCCTAGCTGTCGTATATCACCGACATGGCGTAACGGCAGGAAGTCACTCTCAAGTTTGCTGCGCAGTTGCTGGCTGCGCCGAATCACATTCTCGAGCACCCCTTCGTTCTCAAAAACCTGCAAACTAGCGAGTGCCACCGCGCAAGCAAGTGCATTACCGGTGTAAGTATGGCCGTGAAAGAAGGCCTTGAACTCTTCGTATGGCGCGAGGAAGGTCTGGAAGATCTCTTCCGTAGCGAAGGTCGCGGCCAGGGGAAGATACCCGCCAGTGATGCCCTTGCCGACACACATGAGATCCGGTTCGACCTGTTCGTGTTCAACAGCGAACATCTTCCCCGTCCGGCCAAACCCGGTGGCGACCTCGTCGCAGATCAGCAAGACACCATGCTGGCGGGTCAGCTGGCGCAGCCCCCGTACGTAGCCAGCGGGCTGCGACCACATGCCGGCGGCACCCTGCATCAGCGGCTCGATGACAAGGGCGGCAATTTCGTCGCCTTTGCTTCCCAAGAGCGCCGCAGCCTCCGCCAGTGCGCTTTGCAGCGCATCCTCTTCATTCATCCCACGCTGCCAGCGGTAGACGTGGGGTGGATTCAGCCGATGGCAGGGGAAGAGCGCGGACTTGAAAAAGCGGTGGAAGGTCTCCGAGTACCCCACGCTGACGGCGCCGAGTGTATCGCCGTGGTATGACTCGGTCAGGGCCGCAAAGCGCGTCCGTTTCGTCTCTCCTCGGAGTTGCCAGTACTGCAGCGCCAACTTCAGCGCGATTTCCACCGCCGTCGCGCCAGCATCAGAAAAGAACACCCGAGTCAAACCGCGTGGGGCGATATCGGCTAATCGTTTGGCGAGGATGATCGACGGCACGCTCGCCAGTCCCAGCAATGTGGAGTGCGCGATTTGCTCCGCCTGCTCGCGCAGAGCCCTGTCCAGCTCGGGATGGCGATGCCCGTGCACGTTGCACCAGAGTGACGACACCCCATCCAGGTAGCGCGTGCCGGAGACGTCAATCAGGTACGCCCCTTCGCCGCTCGCAATGATCAGCGGTTCCTCGGCCAGCCACTCCTGCATCTGGGTAAACGGATGCCACAGATGGGCGTGGTCCCATCGCGCCAGCTCGGCGGGGTCGAAGCGGGTCACGATTCCTCCGAAAAGACCCGCCGAAAGGCCTCCAACGCAAAGGCCAGATCCTCCTGCGTGTGCGTGCTCATTGCCGTCACCCGGAGTCGCGCCGTGCCCGCAGGGACGGTGGGCGGCCGGATGCCTTGCACGAACACGCCTGCGGCGAGCAAACGATCTGAAACACGCATGGCACGATCCGCGTCACCGATCGGCACCGGCAGGATGTGAGTTGGCCGCGCGCCAACGCTCAGGCCGATCTGTTTGAATCCACGGTGGAGGTACGCGGCATTGTCTTCAAGCCGCTGCCTGCGCTCGGGATCGCTGGAGATGATGGTGAGTGCGGCTGCCGCCGCCGCCACCACCGGCGGGGGCAAGGCCGTAGTGTACACGAAGCTGCGAGCGGTATTGAGCAGCAGGTCGACCAGGGCACGGCTGCCGGCGACGAACGCGCCGAAGGTTCCCACCGCCTTACCCAGCGTACCCATCTGGATCGCAACGCGTTGCTGCAACCCCTCCGCCGCCACCACACCACAGCCCTGTGGCCCCACGACGCCGGTGGCGTGCGCCTCATCCACCATGACGAACGCACCATGACGCTCCGCCACCTCACAGATGGCGGACAATGGCGCCGTGTCACCGTCCATGCTGAATATCGACTCGGTCACCACCAGCTTCCGCCGCGCGGTCGTGCCGGCAAGCAAGGCGGCCAACGCTCCGACGTCGTTATGCCGGTAGACGCAAATGCGTGCCCCCGACAGGCGACAGCCGTCGATGACGCTGGCATGGTTCAGCTCATCGCTGAATACCGCATCCTCCTTGCCCAGCAAAGCAGTGATGGTCCCGATATTCGCGTGGTACCCTGAGTTGAACAGGAGCGCCGCCTCGGTGCACTTGAACGCCGCCAGCTGCTCCTCCAGCGCATGATGCAGGCGCATGGATCCTGAGATCAGGCGGGACGCACCTGCACCGGCGCCGTAATCGACAGCGGCCTTCTGGGCCGCTTCTCTTACGGCGGGGTGATTTGCCAGGCCGAGATAGTTATTCGAGCACAAGAGCAGCGCGCGGCGGCCATCCACGGTCACCCATGTATCTTGAGCCCCGTCGATCCACCGCGGCCGGCGCTGCAATCCAGCCGTCCGAAGCGCCTCCAACTCACGCCTGGCGAAATCGTCGATTACCATCGGTTCCCGACGATTAGACTTGCGTGCTCGGGCTGTCAACGTCCCCACGGCCAGGCGAACTTGCCTTTGCCGGCGTTGATGGCGCGGCCGCATCGCCCTCGCCATCGGCGCGCGCAGGTTGCGGTCGCGGGCGACGCCCGGCCGTTCCACTACCGCATCGTGGGCTTCCTTCTCTGGAACTACGCCGATGGCGGGCAGCGGGGTACTCGCTCTAAGCCGTAGGGGCTGCTACAGAACCCTCGGACTTTGTCATCGTCGAAATCTGAATATGGCTAAACTGCGTGTGCTCTTCGAGAGCGGTGCTCCGGAACGGACCATCGAATTCGACCCCGCCAAGGCTCCATTCCAGCATAACGGCCGGCCGGGATCGATCCTCGACGTGCTACTGAGCCATGGCGTGCATCTCGAGCACGCCTGCGGCGGCAACTGTGCGTGCACCACCTGCCACGTGATCGTGAAGACTGGCGAAGGGAAGCTCTCCGAAGCGGAGGAGAACGAACTCGACCTTCTGGACAGAGCGCCGGGGCTGACATCCACGTCGCGCCTCGGATGTCAGGCGGTCATCCAGGATGATGCTGAGATTACCGTCCTCAGGCCGCGTTTCACTATCAACGCGGCCTGAGGACGGCAGCGTGAGGGCGTCAAAGCGTGGAGCGTGAGAGCGACACTCCGCAGCGTGTAACGTACGCAGCAACGGTCGAACGCATGATCGAGAGCGCGCCTGGCACCAGGTCGCTTTTCTTGCGTCTTCCGCCGTCGCAACACTTCACCTTCATCCCCGGACAATTCATCTCCTGCTTGCTTCCGCTCGATGGCGAGCCTGCCATCCGGCCGTACTCAATCGCATCGAGTCCCGAAGAACCCGCACTGCTCGAGATCTGCTTGAACCTCGTACCCGGCGGTGTGGGTTCGCGATATCTTTTCAGCCTGGCCGTCGGTGCTGCTGTCCGGTTCACCGGACCGTGGGGACGCTTCACGCTGGACCGGCAGCCGCAGGCGGAATGTGTGTTCCTCGCCGAGGGCACCGGTATCGTGCCGATCCGCCCAATGCTGTGGCGCGCGCTGCAGAGCCGGGATACGTACCCACTGCGGCTGCATTACGCCGCTGCGAGTGCATCCCACCTGCTGTATGCCGACGAATTCGAGCGGGCGGCCCGGGAGCAGCCGCGATTCACCTTTGCTCCCTTGTTGGGTGTCTCGCTCGTCGAGCTCGTTACGCAGCACTACCTTGCAGGTGACACCGACCGCACACGCCATTTCTACATCTGCGGCGTCGGCACAATCATCCCGCAGCTGCGCGATCTGCTGCGTCGTGGCGGATACGAGCGCCGCGCCGTGCACTACGAGAAGTGGTAACCCACGCTGTCGAGACGGCTTCGGTAATCACCGATGCCGCAGCCCCGCAGAGCGCAACTCACGCCTCACAGGACGAACGGAATCTCAGGGCAAGCTCAAGTTGATGGTGGCAGATCGTCCGCCTTCGAGGTAGGGATCGTTGCTGGAAGTCGACAGCGCACCGGAGCCCGGAATGGTAAAGCGGTCGATCACCAGACCAACCACTGGGACGTCCGTGCCCCGCACGACCAGGTGTGCGGTATCGGTGCCGACGGCGCTGCGGTGTAGGGCAAACAGGGAGCTGAAGCGCAAGCGGTTGAAGCAGGTGACGATGGTGGCGCCAGAGAACCGCTGTTCGAACTCGTTAACCACCGCCAGTTGTACATTGGCGCTCGACGGCAGTTGGTTGACCAAATCCTGCGAGCAGGGCACCAACACCAAGTCGCTGTCGGATCCGGCTTGGTTGGCGAGCACATTGAAATGCAAGCGGTCCGGACATTGCTCGTAGGTGATCCCGTCCAGCGAGACGACGCCGGTGAAATCGCCGGGGCTCAAGCGCCTGAATGCAATCGCGCTGTAGCCAACCATCTGGCCCTTCGTGTCGGACATCAGCGCCCGGCCTTGCAGGGCATTGTAGGAGCTGAGGCCGGCGTCCGGCGTGCTCGGGACGACGACACATTTCAACTCGCCGTCGCCGAAGAAGGGCGAAGCGAGACGGCCGCCCGTTCCGTTTGCACCCGTGCTGGCCATCCATGATACCGGCTGATTCGGTGTCAGACTGAGGGAAAAACCGATCTCGTTGCAGGTTCCGCTACTGACGTAGAAGCATTCCACCGCAACGCGGGAGCCGGTAAGGTTCACCATCTCTATGCGCGTATCCTCCGTCGCCGAGGCCCGGACAAGCGGATAAATCAACACCGCTGAAGGGAGCTTTTGCGCCGGCGGTACACCAACAACCTGGAACCCGGTGGGATCCGAACTCGATAGGGCGGCCGTCGGTGACGCCGTTGGCGTGGAGCTGAGAGTGAACGTCGCCGTTGCCGAAGGACTCGATGTGGCGGTTGTCGATGCCGTCGCGGTGGGGATGGAAGTTGCCGTGTACGTCGCCGTGGGCGTCAATGTCGGGGCGAGCGTGGCGTTGGGAACCGTCGTTGACGTCGGAATGAGAGTCGCTGTTGCCGTGGCCGTATTCGGTGGCGCATCCGTCGGCGTCGCGGTTGGCGGCGGGGTCGGTGTCAACATCGCCACGGTCGCCGTCGGCATAGTGCGGCGGGGCAAGAAATTGAACCGCCCATGACCAACATGGTGCATGTACAGCAAGGACAAAGCGGCCAGTATGCGGAGTAGCTCACTCATGGCATCTACGGAAAGGTCACGGTCGCAGAGCTACCGCCCTCGAAGGAAGGCTCATTGCCGGCAGTGCCGGTAGTGCCTCGGAACGGCACCTCATCCACGACCAATCCCAGGAGCGGTCCACCCGAGCCACGGACGACCACATGCGCCGTGTCGGTACCCACGACTGCTCGGGTCAGGGTGCCGGCGCCGATGTCCGTCAACGGGCGCTGGTCGAAGCATTTCAGGGTGCTGGCTGTGGAGAACTGCGATTCGAACTCGTTGTAGATGACGAACTGCACCCCCAGCGAGGTCGGGGTTTGCGTCAGCAAATTCTCGGTGCAGGGCACGAGAACCATCTCGCTCGAAGAGGTTGGTTGGTCCGCCGTCAGGACATCGAAGTGCAACCTGCTGGGGCACTGCGCGTATGTCGTCCCATCGAGCTTGAACACCCCGGTGTAGTCACCAGCGCTGAGGCGTTGAAAGCCTACGGCGCCGTAGGAAGCGGACTGCCCGTTCGACGAGGTAAAGATGGTCGCGCGCCCCTGAATGGCGTTGTGGGAATCGAGATCTGGCAAGGTTGCCTGCACGGCGCACTTCAATTCGCCCGTCCCAAAGAACGGCGGAGCAGCGCTGCTCCCACTGTTGAGCCCGGAACTGGCCAGCCACGCCATCGGCTGGTACGGCGTCAAAAGGACCATAAAGCCGATCTCGTTGCAGGATGCCCCGTCGATGTAGAAGCATTCGACCAACTGGGGATCGCCGGACAGATTGACCAATTCAATTCGAGTGTCTTGCGCCAGATGGTTGGGTTGATCTTCAGACACCTGGACGAGCGGGAAGACGAGCAGCGCCGAGGGCAGCTTCTGGGCTGGAGGACCCCCTGCCCAGGCGCTTGAGAGCGACAACAACACTGCCCCCAAAACAACCAGCGCCTGTTTAGCCCACCACAGCAAACGCATCACTCACCCACACAAGCGAGCATCGTAGATGCCCGCCGAGATCAAATCAAGCCTAAAAGTCGCGTGCTGTCACGAAAAAAGCCTGCCAGTCCGCCAGGGTACAGCAACAATAGGGTTTTGTGCTAAGAGGGCTGCATGCCTGACCGTCCCCCGCACATCCGGCGGAGCCGACGCACCGACTTCAACGCGGTGATGAAGCTGCTGGCCACCAGCGGCATTCCGGTCCCGCCGCCCGATCGCGCCACACTACGGCGCTTCCGGCACATCGTTGCCGACCTCGGGACTGACTTCTACCTCGCTTTGGTTGACGGTACGCCGGTCGGTCTCGTACACGTAACCTATGCGCGTGCACTCACGCATGGACCCCGGGCCGGACTCAACCAGCTTGTGGTCGCCGACTCGTTTCGCCACCGCGGCATCGGCGCAGCGCTCCTCGATTTCGCCGCGCGCCGGGCCCGCAAACGCGGCTGCACGATTCTCTCTTGCGCGTTGCCGGCCGCGGGCGCCTCTCTCCGTGAGCTCTTTGCGAAGACCGGTCTTGAACCGGGCGGCGAATGGTTCGTCAAGAGGCTGCGCAGTGATGAGTGAGCACCTGCTGCACGGGGCGTACCGTGGCTGAGTTGTCCAAAGCCATCGCGCGCCTCATGGAAGAGCGCGAGCGCACGCAGCCGCAGACCGTATCGGCAGACGTGCCCAAACTGCGCCAGGTAATTGAGGCGGTTCGCGCCAAGGTCACCGCCGGCGAACGCCCGCTAGCCGAGGCGTTCGCTCGCCAACTGTTTGACAAGGACGGTGCGGAGTTCCTCGAGGAGCGGGAAGTCAGCGAGTTGGCGGCAATTGCCGTGGTTGCCTTCCGATTCGTCGTCGAGCGGAGTCAGGGGGAGCCGCGGGTACGGGTGTTTGATCCGGATATGACTCGGGAGGGCTGGGCGGCACCGTGTTCAGTCGTCGAAAGCATCCTGCGGGACCGCCCCTTCATTGTCGATACGATTCAGGAGACCCTGCGGCGCTCCGGTTGTGTCCTGCAGCGCTTGCTGCACCCGACTTTCGCGGTGGAGCGGGATGGGCGGGGAGCGGCGCTGGCCGTCGGGCCGGCCGGGGCGCTCGGGCACAAGGAGTCGTTCGTACACGTCGAGGTCGAACGCGTCGCCGATCCCGAAGCATTGTCCGCCTTGCTTCAGCAGCGTCTGACCGAAGTCGTCCTCGCCACCGAGGATTATCAAGCGATGCGCGCCAAAGCGGAGGAGCTGGCAACGCAGCTGCACACGCGTCCGTTGCGGCCGCCATGGAATGCCGATGTCGATGAGATCGCCGCATTCCTCCGCTGGCTGGGCGAGAAGAATTTCGTCTTCTTGGGGTATCGCGAGTACCAGTTCGCGGGAAGAGGGGCGGAGCGGACGGCCGAAGTTCGGCACGGCTCCGGACTGGGAATCTCGCGCAACGAGGATCGATCGAGCTTCGCGGCGCCTCGGTCGCTGCCCGAGGCGCTGCGCCGCCGGCTCAACGAGCTGCCACTGCTCCTGGTGTCGAAGACCAATGCCGAAAGCCCCGTGCATCGGGCTGAACACATGGATTACATCGGCATCAAGGAGATCGATGAGAACGGACTGGTGGTCGGCGAGAGACGCTTTCTCGGCCTGCTCACCTCCAAGGCCTACACCGAGGAATCGGCAGCGGTACCCCTGCTGCGGCGTAAGCTTGCCGCCATTCTCGACGCCGAGGGCGCCATCGAAGACTCGTACGACTACAAGTCGATCGTCACGGTCTTCGACAGCATCCCGAAGGCCGACCTGCTCGCGGCTTCAGTCCCTGAACTCCGCGCCGAGATCAAGACCATTCTGGCAGCAGAGGGTGGCAGCGAGGTGAAGGTCCTACAGCGCCCCGACGCCCTCGGCCGCGGCATATTCATCACCATCATCCTGCCGCGCGAACGCTTTTCCAACGACTTGTATCGGCGGGTTGAAGCCCGCCTTGCGCAGGCGTTTTCGGCCATCGTGCTCGATCAGCGCCTGGTGATGGACGAGCGCGATCAGGTACGGCTGCACTTCTATCTCGCCACCGCGCCGGAGAACGTCCGCGCCGTGGCAGCAGAAGACCTGCAGGCGCAAATCACCAGCTTGTTACGGACGTGGAACGACCGGCTTCGCGATGCGCTCCGTGAACAGTTTCCGCGGGACCAGGTGCGCACCCTGGCAGACCGGTACACCGCCGCCTTCTCGAACGCGTACAAGGCCGCCACCGACGTCACAGTCGCCATCCGCGACCTCCAGTGCATCGAGGCGCTATTGTCAACGCGCGCACCCCAGGTCGATCTCATCAACGATAGCGCTGCCGGCGAGGAGCGGTTCTCTGCCCTGAAACTCTACTTGGCGGAAACGGAATTGGTCCTCAGCGATTTCCTGCCGGTGCTTGAAAATCTCGGCCTCAAAGTGTTTGCCGAAGACGCGGTCGGCGTCGCCCTCCCGGAACTCGGACGGATGCGGATCCACACGTTTTTCGTCCAGGATACCGCCGGCGCACGCCTGGATATCGCGCCTGCGGCACCGTTGCTCCAGCCGGCGCTGCTGACGCTCTTGGCGGGCAGCGTTGAAAACGACCGGCTAAACGGCCTGATCCTGGAGGCCGACTTGGATTGGCGCCAAGTGGATCTGCTGCGTGCGTACGTGAACCACGGGGTGCAGATCGGTACCGCTCCCACCCGCAGCACGCTGATGCACGCGCTGCTCGGTGCCCCACGATCGGCACGCCTGCTGTGGGAATACTTCGAGGCCAAGTTCGATCCGCTACGGCCCCCTACCCCGCGCGAACGTCTGGCGCAGGTGTTGCCGGAAATCGAGCAGCGCCTCATCGCCAGCCTCGATGCAGTGCAGAGCGTGAGCGACGATCGCATGCTGCGTGCCCTCTTCAGTGCCGTTGCCGCCACCGTGCGCACCAACTTTTTCCGCCTGGAGTCCACTGCCCCTCGGACGGACCGGGCACGGCCCGACGCGGCGCGCGCCGCAGACGGCGGACCGCGGGCAGCAATCGCCGTAAAGTTGGAATGTGCCCGTATCCCACAGCTGCCACGCCCGCACCCGGAATACGAAATCTACGTCCACGCCCCGAACGTGGAGGGACTGCATTTGCGTGGCGCCAAGGTGGCGCGCGGCGGGATCCGCCTGAGCGACCGGCCGGATGATTTTCGCACCGAAATCCTCGGCCTCATGCAGACGCAGATGGTCAAGAACGCCGTCATCATACCAGCCGGTGCCAAGGGCGGTTTCATTCCGAAGCGCCGTCCCGGGACACCGCTCAACTCGGGCCAGACCGTGGCGGCGTATCGGAGTTTCATCAGCGCACTCCTGGATGTAACCGACAACCTCGTTCAAGGGCGCCTGGTCCCGCCAGCGGCGACCTTGCTCTACGATGATCCGGATCCCTACCTGGTGGTGGCGGAGGACAAGGGCACCGCAACCTTCTCTGATATCGCCAACGAGATCGCGGCACGACATCAGTTCTGGCTCGGTGACGCCTTCGCGTCCGGCGGGGCTCACGGCTACGATCACAAGAAGGAAGGCATCACGGCGCGTGGCGCGTGGGAATGTGTGCGCCGTCACTTCCGCGAGATGGGAAGGAACGCGGACCGCGAGGTCATCACCGTCGTCGGCATCGGCGACATGAGTGGCGACGTATTTGGCAACGCGCTTTTACTGTCCCGCCGCGTGTGCCTGCGCGCGGCCTTCAACCACGTGCACATCTTCCTCGATCCTTCCCCGGACCCCGCCCGCGCCTTTGCCGAACGCGAGCGGCTGTTCGCTCTGCCGCGATCCAGCTGGTCCGATTATACCGCCAGTTTGATCAGTGAGGGTGGTGGCGTGTTTTCCCGCGCCGCAAAGAAAGTCCCACTGTCGGCACCCGTGCGCACCATGCTCGCACTCGACAGCGAATACGCCACCGGCGAGGAAGTCGTGTGCGCCATCTTGCGGATGGACGCCGACCTGTTATGGAATGGTGGTATTGGAACCTACGTAAAAGCGAGTGATGAGACGCACGTCGGCGACAGCGCCAACGACTACGTGCGCATCAACGCGTCGGAACTGCGGGTGCGCGTGGTGGCGGAAGGTGGCAACCTCGGCTTCACGCAACGGGCACGTATCGAGTACGCGCTCCGCGGCGGGCGGATCAACACCGACGCCATCGACAACTCCGCGGGCGTGGACATGTCCGACCACGAGGTGAACTTGAAAATCGCGCTCGCCGGGCCAGTCGAGAAAGGACACCTGACCTTCGCCGAGCGCAACCGGCTACTGACCGAGCTGACCCCGGAAGTCACGCGCCGCGTCCTGTCGCACAACCGCCTCCAGGCCCGTATTCTCAGCCTCGATCAACTCCAAAGCCAGACACGGCTGAATGACTTCCGCGAGCTGATCACCCAACTTGAAAACGAAGGAGGGCTCGACCGCCAACTCGAAGGCCTGCCAGATCGGGACACGCTGCGCAACCGCCGTAGCGTTCTCCTCGGCCTGACGCGGCCGGAGCTCGCCGTCTTGCTGGCGCACAGCAAGCTTTGGCTGCAGCACCACGTCCTGGCCTCGGCCCTGCCCGACGATCCCTTCTTCGAATCCTACCTGCGCGCGTATTTCCCCGAGGTGATCGATACGCGCTTCGGCCAGGCCGTGCGCAGCCACCGTCTGCGGCGTGAAATCATCGCCGTCGAGGCCGCCAATGCCCTCATCGACACGATGGGGGCGGCATCCGTCAACCGGGTCGTCCATGATACCGGCACCGACCCCGCCTCGGTAGTCCGCGCGTGGGCCCTCGTAGTCGCGGCGAGCGGCGCCGCCGACCTGTGGGCGGAGATTGGCAATGCCGATCCAGCACTGCCCGTGGCAGCGGAGGTGCGCTGCTGGTCGACACTCCAGGGCGCGGTCGAGCGCGCCAGCAAGTGGATCATCGAAACGCAACCATCCACGCTGCCGGCGGCCCAGCTCGCCAACGCCTTGGGCACTTCGACGAAAGAGCTGCTCAGCATCCTGCCTCGCATTCTACCGCCTGCGGCACGAGCGGGATTGGCGGAGGCGGCTGATGCCTTGGCCAGCGAGGGAACCCCTCGCGCCCTCGCCGAACGCATCCCTCCCCTCGAACGCCTGGCGGAACTATTTGAAGTTGATCATATCGCCGGCGAACTCGGCGCGGCCCGCGCCACCGCCGCCGAAGCATACTACCAGGTGGATGATCTGGTCGATCTCGCCTGGGTTCGCCAAAGCCTGACGGAGCTGCCGGCGGAAGACCGCTGGGAACGGCGCGCGGTTGAAGGCCTGATTGAAGGCTTGGTGTACGCGCGTCGGCAGCTGACGCACGCCATCCTCCTCCGCTGCCAGGAGGGAGGGGGGGGAGTTGAGGACTGCCTGCACGCCTACGTTCAGGAACACCAGGAACAGCTGCAGAAGCTGCGCACGCTCGTCAGCGACATCAAGAGCGCCAGGCGCACAACGCTTGCGGCGCTGCTGGTGGTGATGCGTGCGATCGGCCGGCTGGCCGACCGCGAGGACACGTGATGGCCGCGGCGCGTGTCGTCTTCCTCGGCAGCGGCGACGCCTTTTCCGCAGGGGGGCGTCATCAAGCCGGCTATCTCGTGCGGAGCCCTGAGGGCGTTTCCCTGCTTGATTGCGGCGCCTCAACCCTCACCGCGATGAAACAACACGGCATCGATACGGCACCGATCGATCAGATCCTCATCAGCCATTTCCACGGTGATCACTTCGCCGGTATCCCGTTCTTCCTGCTGGAGTACACCTACGAGCGACCCCGGCAACGCCCCTTGCGGATCGCCGGACCGCCCGGCACGGAAGAACGCGTGCGGGCTCTGTTTTCAATCGTGTACAAGGAACCTGCCGCTCATCCTCTTCCGTTTCCGCTCGAATTCATCGAAATGCTACCGGATGTACCGGTAGTGTTCGGCGAACTCAGGATCGAGCCCTTCCGCGTACCGCACCAGGAAAAGGAGATCTCCCTCGGATTCAGTCTGAACTTCGCCGGGCGCCGCATTGTCTACTCCGGCGACACCGGCTGGACGGAAGAATTGATCACGCGTTCGCAGGGCGCTGATCTTTTCATCTGCGAGTGCTCTTATTTCGACACGCGTCAGCCATTCCACATTGACTACCCGCGACTTGCGGAGCACCGCTCCCGCTTCACCGCCAAGCGCATGATCCTGACACACTTGGGTCGGGAGACGCTCACCCGGCATGACGAGATTGAAATGGAGTTGGCGTCCGACGGGCTGGCGGTGGAAATCGAGTAATGCTGCCGCTAGATTTCGTTCGGCGAATGCATCTCCCGGGGAGTAAGCAGGCTGTGACTGGTAACTGGCAGCGTTCTGTTCGCTTTGATGGCTGTTTGAACTTCCGCGACCTCGGCGGCTACCCGACCCGGAGCGGTCGGTTGGTTCGAACCGGACAGGTTTTCCGCAGTGACGCGCTCCACCTGCTCACCGCCAACGACATCGCGCGCCTGCGTCACGAACTCCGCATCGACTGCGTCATCGATCTCCGGTCCACTGCCGAATTACGCACCGGCGGACGCGGTCTTCTGGAGCCCGAGCCCATTCACTTTCACCACCTGCCGCTCTTTGACGGCGAGGCCACAGGAGGCAAGGATCTCCGGGAGGACCGCGATCTCGCCGATATCTACTTCCTCATCGCTGAATTCGCCATGCAGCGCATTGGCGGCGTCATCACCGCCGTTGCGGAAGCGGCGGGACCCACCGTGTATCACTGCGCCGCCGGGAAGGACCGGACGGGCGTGATCTCGGCACTGATCCTGGGCATCCTGGAGGTTGAGGACGAGATCATCGTCGCGGACTACGCCCTCACGCAGGAGAACCTGGACGGCATCATTCAGCGCCTCATGGCGACTGAGGGGTACCGTACGATGTTCGAATCGCTGCCGCCAGACACCATGCATGCGCGGCCGCAAACGATGATTGGCTTCCTCGAAAAGCTGCGCGCAAAGTACGGATCGATGCACGGATATGCTCGGGCCGCGGGGATACCCGACGACACGATTCAACAGCTGAAAGAACGGCTCCTCTAGCGCAATGTGCGTACCGCGCCCCCTCCGGGAAGCGGGTATCGAGAAACCCGCCCAAGACTTCTTGGCAGAGGTGCAGTCTCGTGCGGTTCGGAGCGCAAAAGCCGGAATCGAAATGATGGAAACAAAAAGGGACCTCCGGCATGCCGGAGGTCCCTCCCTGACGACGGCCTAGTACGCGGGCCGGATTACTACTTCACCTGCAGTTCCACACGCCGGTTTTGGGCGCGGCCCTCGTCGGTGTCGTTAGAGGCCACAGGCTGGCGCTTGCCGAAGCCTTCGCTGGAGAGGCGGCTGGCAGCAACGCCGTGTTTGACGAGGTATTGCTCTACCGAAGCGGCCCGGCGGTGCGACAGCTTCATGTTGTACGCGTCGGTGCCGACACCGTCCGTATGTCCCTGGATGGCGACGTTGATATCTCTCCGCTCCTTGAGGATGCTCGCGGCTTCGTCGAGAATCACCCGAGCATCGGGCCGGATGTTCGACTTATCGAAGTCGAAATGCACGGCACGCAGGACGATTTTCTCCTTCGTCGGCGGCGGGAGCGCTGGTGGTCTCACAACTGCCGCAGGCGGCGGTGGTGGCGGCGGCGCTGCGGCGGCTTCTTTGAACGACCACTTCAAGCCCACGCCAGCGGTGACCCATTCGGCGTCGGCAGGTCCCTGCTCGTCGGCAACTTGGTAAAGGAGAATATTCGGACGTGGGGCCATGTAAGCCCGGTTCCAGCGGCCGAACAAGCCCACTGAGAAATTCGGCATCACATTGACATCCAGGCCGCCACCCACCGAAAATCCCGGCGCCCACTGATTCAGACGCCCGCTCACACCCTTGAAGCCACCACCCTGGCCAGTGGCATACAGCTCCAGGAGGTCGCCAATCGGCTGCGCGATCCGTGGGCCGACCGTTACTCCGGCCATGGTCGTGTACCGGTTTTCATGGTTCAGACCCACCTGCCCTGGCATGTCTCTCCCATGGTCATTGTCCGGTGGCTGGAAGGTGAAATGCAATTGGCCCTGAATGCCGAGCCAATCGTTCAACATGTACCCCGCAAACGGAGCGGCTGTCCCTCCCGTGTGGACGTGCGCACGATAATTGTCGTTGGTGGGCTCCGAAACGCCCAAATCCACTCCGAAGAACGGGCCACCACCATCCGTTTTCGCTGGAGCCCGCTGGGCACGTGCCACCGGAGCGACCATGAGGAGGAACAAGGTCAAAAGGGTCAGGAAACTTTTCTGGCGGTTCATGCTATGAGATCTCCTTTCTCTCGCACGTCCAATTTGAAGTCGGCCTACACCATATCACTTTTGCCGAGACGTTCAATATCCCCTGACGTTCAATATCCCCCGCCTTGGTGCCGGCAGTCTAATTGGCACTGGGGCAAGAGGGTAAAGGAGTGGATTGGGGACTTAGACCGCAGCGATCAGGAGGTATATCGCGCCAGCAATGATGGCGGTACACGGAATCGTCAGCACCCAGGCCCAGACCACGTTGCGCGCCACACCCCAGCGAACCGCCGACACGCGCCGGCTGGCGCCGACGCCGACGATGGCGCCGGTGATGGTGTGGGTCGTGCTCACGGGAATACCCGCTGCCGCTGCGCCGAGGATCGTGAACGCACCGGCGGTCTCGGCACAAAAGCCCCCGATGGGTTGCAGCTTGGTGATCTTCATTCCCATCGTCTTCACGATCCGCCAGCCACCGAATGTCGTGCCCAACGCGATTGCCGCGTGACAGATCAGGACCACCCAGATCGGCACGAAAAACGTCGGCCCAAGATACCCGCTGGTGAACAGCAGCACGGTGATGATTCCCATCGTTTTCTGGGCGTCGTTGGTACCGTGGCCGAGACTGTAGAATGCGGCGGAAACGAGCTGCAGCCGCCGAAACAAGCTATCGACACGGGCAGGCGTGCTACGTCTCACCACGAAGGTGACCAGGGTCATGAGAACGAGGCCGAGGATCAGACCAAGCGCCGGTGAGATGAAGACGAACAGAAAGACCTTCGTCAGGCCGCTGACCACCAGCACCTGCGGGCCGGCGGCGGCGACCCCGGCACCGGCAAAGCCGGCAATGAGCGCGTGAGAGGAGCTCGTCGGCAGCCCGTAGAGCCAGGTCACCACGTCCCAGGCAATCGCCGCGGCCAGCCCAGCGAACACGACACTGTGGGTGACGGCGCTGGGGTCAATGATGCCTTTGCCGACCGTGCTCGCAACGTTGACTCCGAAACCGAATGCCGCAACGAAGTTGAAGAACGCCGCCCACAACACCGCCTGGCGCGGGGTCAGGACCCGGGTGGAGACCACGGTGGCTACCGAGTTGGCCGCATCGTGGAAGCCGTTCATGAAATCGAACGCCAGCGCGACCAGAATGAGCCCCACCACGACCACCAACGACATCTCCGCCCCCTAACCCAATGAGTGAACTTGCGGCCTCTGCCCGCGGAAGCGATGTCAGGAGTACTCGAGCGCGACGCCCTCGACCACGTTCGCCACGTCCTCGCACCGATCGATGGCGTCTTCGAGAAACTCGTAGATGTCCTTCCACTTGATGACCATCAACGGCTCTTTGCTGTCTTGAAATAAGCGCGCCACGGCGCGCCGGAGCAGGGTGTCACCTTCGTTCTCGTAGCGATTGATCTCCATGCACACCTGCAGGAGCGCCTCACGGTTCTTCAAATCACGCAGCCCCACCATGGCGCGGCTGACCTCGCTCACGGCGCTGACCAGCGTGCCGGCCAGATCGCACGCATCGCGGTCGACGCTGTCGATGCCGTAGAGCCAGATGCGTTCGGCGCTCGCATCGATCAGGTCGAGGACGTCGTCGAGCCGGGAAATCAATCGGTGGATGTCGCCCCGATCGATCGGCGTCACGAAGGTCCGATGCAGTATCTCCACGGCGCGATGGGTGATCACGTCGCCCTCGTGTTCCACCTCCTTGATGCGGCGCGCCTGGTCGGAGAGATCGACCGGGTTGTTCAGCATCGCTTGCAGGAGCCGCGCCGCCTCGAGCGTTTTGCCGGCGTGGCGTTCGAACAACTCGAAAAAGACCTTGCCTTCGGACGGAAACAGGCGGGCAAACATAGCGGGGGATACTACTGTTCCTGCTGCTAAGAGTAAAGGAAGCGCGCTGTCAATCTGCAGATCGGCTGGCATGAACGCCGCCGGCGCTCTCGGCGCTCCACCGCAGAACCGCAGTCCGCTATGTTTGGGCGGGAGAAACACCACCCCGGGGAACGGCTACCTGAAGCAACCGCTGGGGTACCAAATCAATCTGGCGAGGATTTGCGCGGCCGGCAGACGGCCGCAGAGTGTGCGCTTTAGGCCAGCGCGCGCTTCGGCTTGGTAATCACCACCACCTCCTGCCCATTCACCCGCAGCGTACGACGATCAGCCGGCGTTTGTCGCCCGCCTTGTTTGCGTGCACGCGCTTCGCGCCACTTGTGCAGTTCTTTCTCCAGGTTGCTCTTGAGCATACTGCCTCCTACTCTGCCGGAGCTGCTCAGCTTCCGACAAATGACTCCATGTTCTTCGCCCGGCTCGGGTGCCGCAGCTTGCGCAACGCCTTGGCTTCAATCTGGCGAATACGTTCGCGGGTGACAGCAAAGCGCTGGCCCACCTCCTCCAATGTAAAGTCCGACTTCTCCCCAATCCCGAAGCGCATGCGAAGAATCTGCTCCTCGCGCGGGGTCAGGGTCGCCAGCACCTTGCGCGTCTGCTCTTCCAAGCTGGTGTACACGGCCGCGTCGGCAGGCGACACGGTTTGCCGATCCTCGACGAAATCGCCGAGCGAACTCTCTTCCTCATCGCCGATGGGAGTCTCCAGCGAAACTGGTTCCTTCACGATGCGGAGCACTTTGCGCACCTTGTCGAGTGGCATCTCCATCTTGGCAGCGATCTCTTCCGGCGAGGGCTCGCGACCCAACTGCTGCACCAGGTAGCGCGAGGAGCGCACGACCTTGTTGATGGTCTCGATCATATGCACAGGGATGCGGATGGTACGGGCCTGATCGGCGATGGCACGGCTGACCGACTGGCGGATCCACCAGGTCGCGTAGGTCGAGAACTTGTAGCCCCGCTGGTATTCGAATTTCTCCACCGCACGCATGAGGCCGATGTTGCCTTCCTGAACCAGGTCGAGGAAGCCGAGGCCGCGGTTCGTGTAGCGCTTGGCGATGCTGACAACGAGCCGCAAATTCGCCTCGATCAGCTTTTTCTTGCCATCTTGCGCCTTATATTCGCCACCCCGGATCACACGCAAGGCCCGCGTCAGGCCCTCGTAGTTCATGCCCACTTCGCGTTCGGCATCACCCATCTTCTTGCGCGCCGTCCGCAGGTCGTCAACCAGCCGCCGGGCGTCCTCGACGCTGAGATGCAGGCGCCGGCTGGCATTGGCGGCGGCACGAGAATCCTCCGAGCGGAGTTGGCCACCCACCTTGACGATCTCACTCACCGGGCGACCGCTCCGGCGCTCGCAACGCGCCACGAACTCCTGCTGTTGCCCGATGAAGCGTGCGGCCATTTTGAGCTTTTCCACGACGATCCCGATGTGCCGCCGGCCGATTTCCAGCTCGTCAAGGGCCTTCGTGATGCGTCGATTCAGCAACGTCAAGCGGCGCTCCGCCTCGCGGGCCGTGCGCGGGTGATTGCGACGCTGCCGGGCCGCCTCTGCCGTTGCATTGCGGTCCGTCACCAAGCGACGCAATCGCTCCAACTGCTTCAGGATCGCTCCTTCGGGCTCCTTCTCGACGGGTTCGACGGATTCGGTGTCTTCCTCTTCCGCCTCCTCGTCAAGCAACTCTCGTTCCGAGATCTCACCGGCCCTTATTCGGTCTGCAAGATCGAGCAGGTAGGTGATGAGGAATGGCAGCGCCAGCACTTCGTCACGAACGTCGCGCTCCCCAGCCTCGATTTGCTTCGCAATCTCGACTTCTTGTTCACGGGTGAGGAGGGAGACCGCGCCCATCTCCTGCAGGTACATCCGCACCGGATCGGACGTGTCCTCGCCGAAGCTCTTCTCCTCACGCTCTTCCTCTACCCATTCTTCCTTTTCGTCATCCTTAGACAGGGTCGGCTCGGCGATGGCATCGACGGACTCCACATCGATCTCACCGAGCATCGAGATAGCGCCCTCGATCTCGTCGGTCGGGGTGGCATCGTGCGGCAGGGCATCGCTGATTTCTTCGAATGGAGCCACCGCCGGCACTTCGGCTTTGGGGGGCTTCTTTCCTCGCTGCTCGCGTTTTCTCTGCATGCCTCGCTCTCTCGTGCCGACTCCTACTACTTATGGGGAGACCGAAACGGCTTCAGGGGAGGTCCGGACTACGGGAATCCTCGAAGCTATACACTTCCGAGGCCTACGCACAGCTATACCTGGTCAGATCCGGTTGCCACCGAAGCTCTTGGCGGGTTTGAGCTTCACAGCCAAGGGCGCCTTCTAGGGGGAGGAGTACTCACGTATCGAACGAATCTTAGCTCGGCAAAGCATTTAGACAAGGTGGGGGGTGGTAGTCAAGGCCCTTTTCGCTGTGTGCTGATCTTTCTTCAGATTATTCCGGCGCGGCGTGAGAGACCGTTGCCTCCGGCAGCGGACACCAGCTACTCACATTCCGCCGAGTCGGGGCGGATTAGCGGAAGAGCCGTAACGGCTCAGAAGAATTAATAGGCAGCGTATTTACTAGTCGGAAATGGCCTGCTAGCTAGCTGTCCGCTGGCAGAGGGGATCGATGGCAGCACAGAAGGATTCCAATCACGCTGCTTCACGCGAGGGATTTCTCACACGGCTGCGCGCCGCCACAGGGCAGCCGCTGGTGGCAGGCGATGCATTTGGCGAAAGCTTCCTGCTCACCCGGCTGAGCGACGCCGTGCAGTGGGCACGGAAGTATTCGTTCTTCCCCTACCCGTTCGTCACGGCATGCTGCGGCATGGAGTACTTCTCCGCCGCGGGGCCACGCTTCGACCTCGACCGTTTCGGTGCCGCGTTGCCCCGCTTCACGCCGCGGCAATCCGATTTGTTGATGGTGGTGGGCACGATCTCCCATCGGTTGGCACCGATACTGCAGCGCGTGTGGGAGCAGATGGCCGAACCCAAATGGGTGGTCTCCTTCGGGGCGTGCACGTCGTCGGGTGGCCCCTACAACAACTACGCGGTGGTGCAAGGCATCGACACGATCATCCCGGTGCATCTCTACATCCCGGGCTGTCCGCCGCGCCCCGAGGCGGTGCTGGACGGTCTGATCAAACTCCAGAAGCGAGTGCAGGAAGAACGCGGAGGGCAGCCGCTGCCGCATGTTCATGGCAGCGGGCGGTTGATCGAGGACTGAGAGGCCATGCCGACCATCACTATTGACGGCCGAACCATTGAAGCACCAGCAAACGCGATGCTGCTGCCCGTCGCACTCGAGAACGGCATTCATATTCCGCACTACTGCTGGCATCCGAAACTGTCCATCGACGGCAGTTGCCGCATGTGCCAGGTCGAGGTCGAAGGCAGCCCGAAGCTCGTCATCTCGTGCAATACGCCCATCCGCGACGGCATGGTGGTGCGCACGACGACGCCGGCCGTACAGAAAGCGCGGCGGGCCGTGCTCGAGCTGCTGTTGGTGAACCATCCGCTCGATTGCCCCATTTGCGACAAAGCCGGCGAATGCCTGCTGCAAGACTACTCCTTCGCCTTCGGTAGCCGGGAGGGGCGCAGCCGCGAACCACGGCGCAAGCTGCAGAAGCGCAAAGATATCGGCCCGCGCATCGTGCTGGACCAAGAGCGCTGCATTCTCTGCCGACGCTGCGTGCGCTTCTGCCGCGAGATCACCGGCACCAACGAGTTGGGTGTGTTCAACATGGGCGACCGCTCCATCCTCGACGTCATGGAGGGCAACCCGCTCGCCAACGATTACTCGATCTGCACCGCCGATATCTGCCCGGTCGGCGCGCTGGGGAACAAGGAGTTTCACCACCGCCTGCGCGTCTGGTTCCTCAAGAAAACGCCGAGCCTCTGTCCGAATTGCGCCAACGGCTGCAACATCACCGTGGATCATTATCGGGAACGCATCTGGCGGCTCATGCCGCGGCGCAACGACGCCGTGAACGAGACCTGGATGTGTGATGCGGGACGTCTCAATCACGGCTATGTCAACAGTCCGGATCGCTTGCGCCAACCCCTCGTGCGCCGTAACGGGCAGCTGCAACCCTGCGAGTGGGAAGAGGCCCTTTCCACCGCAGCTTCACGCCTGCGGCGCAGCGCCCATGACAGCGGGGGACGGGGGCTCGGAGCCATCGCCTCGCCCCACCTCACCAACGAAGAACACTTCCGTTTCTGGCAGCTATTGCGGGTCCTGGGTGTGCCGAACGTCGATGTTGCCGTACGCACCGGGCCGAGCGACAACTTCCTGATCAAGGCGGAAAAGGCGGCGAACGCACGAGGCGCGAGAGACATCGGACTGCGGCCGAGCCCCGAAGGTGTGGGCCTGCCGGCACTGCTGGAGGCGGTCGCCAGCGGGCGCATCACGACGTTGTACGTGTGCGGACCCGATCTGTGGGAGACCGCCGATCGCGCCTTGCTCACGAAGGCCATGGATCGGCTCGAGTACCTGATCGTACAGGACATTTGCCGCTCGCCGCTGGCTGAGCGCGCCCACCTCGTCCTGCCGTCGCTGACGTTCGCGGAGAAGGTCGGGACCTTCACCAACTACGCCGGGCGGGTGCAGCGCTTGCACCGTGCCTTCGAACCCCCGGACAACCAACCAAGCGATGGGGAGATTTTCAGCCGGCTCCTCGGGCAGCTCAGTGAAGGTCGCTGGACCTTTCAACCGGAATCGGTCCTCGAAGAGATTGCCGCAGCGGTGCCGGCGTACGCCGGACTTACCTACGCGGGCGTCGGCCCGCTCGGCATTGCCGTCGCGGCAGCGAGTGCGGGAGCAGCCACCTGATGGCGGCGCGGGCGGTTTCCGTTTCACGGCCGCAGCCGATGCAGCAGCACTTGGGGCGCGCGGCCCTGGCGGTGCTGGTCGGGCTGTGGGTCACCAATCGTCATTTCATGCGCAACCTGTGGGGTTTCATCCGCCGCAAGCCGACGGTCTTTACCGTCCAGTTCCCGGAGCAACGGCTGGAACTCCCCAACGCCTTTCGCGGTATGCCGGTGCTGGTGCAGATGGACAACGGCAAGGAGCGCTGCGTGGCGTGCGGGTTGTGCGAGTGGGCGTGTCCCACCGACTGCATCACGATTTTCCCGGCGGAGACCGCCGACGAGATCGAACGCTACCCGGCGGTATTTGACATCAACCTGTCGCGTTGCATGTATTGCGGCCTGTGTGAAGAAGCCTGCCCGGAGGAAGCGATCGTCATGAGCCAGCGCGTGGAGGTCGCCACCTACACCCGACGCGCCATGCTCTGGCACAAGGAAGACCTGCTCGTTCCCGTCTCGCAGCTCGGCAAACGCCTCCAACACCTGCGCCGTGGCTACGACCGCTAGCTGAAAGCTCGAAGCCGATGGCTGAACCTGTCGTTGAAAGCTCCCCCGCCCCAGCCCATCCGATTCTGGATCGCCTGCAGGCACAATTCCCACACGACGTGACCGGCGTCAGTCTGTACCGCGGAGACGTCAGCGCCAGCATAGCGCCGGAACGCATCCTCGACGTAGCGCGCTTCATCCGCGATGATCCCGCGCTGCGCTTCGACATGCCGCTGGATGTGACGGCGGTCGATTATCTGGGACAGCACCCGCGCTTCGAAGTCGTGTATCATTTGTATTCTACCACGCACCATCACCGACTGCGGCTGAAGGCGCGTGTGCCGGAAGACCGCCCCCTCGCCAGCGTGACCCCGGTGTGGGTGGGCGCCAACTGGCTGGAACGGGAGACGTACGATATGTACGGCATCCGTTTCGCCGGCCATCCGGATCTGCGCCGGATTTATCTGTACGAGGAGTTCCAGGGGCATCCCTTGCGGAAAGACTACCCCAAGGACAGGCGGCAGCCGCTCATCGGCCCGGGCTCACGCCGCGGCGTGTCTACTGGCGACGACCGCCCGTACTCCACCGACTTGCCGAAACCCCCGCACGGCAAAGGCATGCTGGGGGCGGACTTGATGCGGGTACAGCTCGGGCCGTCCCATCCTGCCACTCACGGCACGGTGCGTATCGTCGTGGATCTGGACGGTGAAACCATCACCAACGCCGACGTGCAGGTCGGATTTCTGCATCGTGGCTTCGAGAAGGAATGCGAGAGCGGTTTCTACTATCAGGCGATTCCCTACACCGATCGCCTGAATTACAGTTCCGCGATCCTCTGCAACGTCGGTTACTGCATGGCGGTGGAGAAGTTGCTGGGGATCGAAACCACGCCGCGCTGCCAATTCCTGCGCGTCCTGTCCGGCGAGATGGCCCGCATGGCCGACCACTTCCTGTGTGTCGGCGCCACCGCGCTCGAGCTGAACGCGTTCACGCCCTTCTTGTACTGTCTCCAGGCACGCGAGCTGGTGTGGGACGTCGTCGATGCCCTCTGCGGTGGCCGCGTCACCAGCAACTACATCCGCATCGGCGGCGTCAGCGCCGACCTGCCTGAAGGCTTTGCCGAACTCGCTCGACTGAAGATTTCGAAGGCGCTGAAGCTGCTCGACGACACCGAAAAGTTGCTGACAGAGAATCCGATTTTCCGCGCCCGCATGGAAGGTGTGGGCTATCTGCCGGCCGAGGAGCTCATCGCCTACGGCGTGTGTGGTCCCGTGCTGCGGGCGGCCGGTGTGGATCTCGATCTGCGGCGGGCGCAGCCATACTTGGTGTACGATCAGCTCGAATTCGACGTGCCCCTCGGAACGCGGGGCGACAACATGGACCGCTATCTGGTCCGCCTCGTGGAGCTTCGACAGAGCGCCCGCATCATCGAGCAATGCTTGCGCATGTTGCCGCCTGGTCCAGTGGACATCGACGACCCGGCGATTCGCTGGCCGGGAAAGTCAAAAGTGTTCGGCCGCATGGAGGAGCTCATCGACCAGTTCAAGCTGGTCACCGAAGGTGTCAAGCCGCCGCCCGGCGAAGTGTACGTCGGCACCGAGTCGGCCAACGGCGAGATCGGCTTCTTCCTGGTCAGCGATGGCACGGGAAAGCCCTACAAGTGCCGCGCCCGCACGCCGAGTTTTTCGAACACCCAGCCGCTGGCGCGCATGATTCAGGGACGGCTGATTGCCGATCTGGTCCCGACGTTCGACTTGCTCAACATGATCGGAGGAGAATGTGACCGCTGAGCACGTCCACACGGGCGGCGCCGAGATCTCCGGCACACGAGCGGGCAGCCGCGGTGACCATAAGCTGTCAGACGCGTGTCGCGCCAGCATTGTGGCGCTGCGCAAGAATTACCCGCAGCCCCGCGCGGCGCTGTTGCCGGCCTTGCACCTGGCACAGGCGGAATACGGCTACCTGCCACGCGAGATCGTCGACGAAATTGCGGGATTGCTGGACCTGCTCCCCATCCAGGTCCAGGAGGTCGTGTCGTTTTATCCCATGTTCCACAGCACCAAGGTGGGACGCTGCCACATCCAGGTGTGCACCAACATCGCCTGTGCCTTGGGTGGTGCGCGCAAGCTGGTACGGCAAATCGAATCCACCCTGGGCATTCGCCCCGGCGAGGTCGCGCCGGACGGCAAGTTCTCGCTTGCCGAGGTGGAGTGTCTCGGATCGTGCGGCACCGCGCCCGTGCTCCAGCTCAACAACCAGCCGTTCCTCGAACGCGTGACAGCGGATGACATTGGCCGATTGCTGAAAGCTGACGATCCGCTTCAGGTCACGCGCGAAGCACCAGAAATCTCGATGATCCCGGAGGGCATCGAAGGCTATCTCCTCCCGCCCAATGGGCAGGCACGCCGCGCCATCGACGACTACCTCGCGGTGGGCGGCTACCAGACAGCGCAGAAAGCTTGGCGCGAAATGCAGCCCGAGGAGATTCAAGAGATCGTCAAGGCCTCGGGCCTGCGCGGCCGCGGCGGCGCCGGTTTTGGAACCGGTATGAAGTGGACCTTCATGCCGAAGGAATCGCAGAAGCCGTGCTACCTTGCCGTCAACGGCGACGAGAGCGAACCCGCCACCTTCAAGGACCGGCAGATCCTCCAGCGCAACCCACATCAGTTCCTCGAGGGCGTGTTGATCGCCGGGCGCGCCATCCGCGCCCAGGCCGCCTATGTCTACCTGCGCGGCGAGTACGTCGTTCCCTACCTCACCTTGATGGAGGCCAGGGAGCAAGCGTACGCGCGCGGCCTCTTCGGCGACAACATCATGGGCACGGGAAACAAGTTCGACGTCTACGTCACCCGCGGCGCCGGCGCCTATATCTGCGGCGAAGAAACCGGCATGATGGAATCGCTGGAAGGCAAGAAGGGCCAGCCCCGCAAGCGCCCGCCGTTTCCGGCCGCCTCGGGACTGTGGGCTTGCCCGACGACGGTCAACAACATCGAAACGATGACCCATGTCCCGGCGATCGTCGGACGCGGGGCCGAGTGGTTCAAGAGCATGGGCACCGAGAAGAGCACGGGCAACACGCTTTTCGGCGTCAGCGGCCACGTGCGCCGGCCGGGCGTGTACGAGCTGCCACTCGGCACGACGATGCAGGAGATCATCGAGAAGCATGCGGGCGGTTTGGCGAACGGCCGGCCGGTGAAGGCGATCATTCCAGGCGGCGTGTCGATGCCGGTGCTCACCGCTGACAGTATCGGCGTGCGCATGGATCACGATTCGCTGCAGAAGGCGGGCACGCTGCTCGGGACCGGTGGCATCGTGGTGATGGACGATTCCGTCTGCGTGGTGCGCGCCGCCGCCGTGATTGCGCGCTTCTTCCGGCACGAAACCTGTGGCCAGTGCACCAATTGCCGCGAGGGCACCGCGTTCCTCTACAAGCTGCTCATGCGCATCGAGAACGGCGACGGAACGGAGGCCGACCTCGACACCATCGCTCAGGTGTGCGGCTACATGGAAGGGCAAACGATCTGCGTGCTCTCCGATGCCGCGGCATGGGCGGCCGGTAACTTCCTCAAGCGCTTTCGTAGTGAGTTCGAGCAGCACATCCGAGAAAAGCGCTGCCCATTGCCGAACAGTTTTGAAATGTGAGAAGAGCCGTCAGCATTCAGCTAACAGCGGTCAGCTTCGGAGACCAGGTTCCCTCTCCCTCCGGGAGAGGGTCAGGGTGAGGGGACTAGATGATGGCTTCGACAAACGAGCTGAAAGCTGAGCGCTGAAAGCTGAGCGCTGGAGGATTCATGCCCGGACCGATTCTTCGCAACGCAGTGGTGAAATACTTCGGCACACCGAACCAGACCGAAGGCAGCGTCAACGAGCCGCGCGAACGCGAAGAGCACGGCATGCACTTCAATGAGAAGTGGACCTACCGCGGCCCGCGGCGCGACCCCGCTGGTGCCGTCGAGCGCATCATCTATTGGCACCGCTACGACTACGTCGGCGCGATGATCCGCAAGACCAAAGACGGCGAGTGGCAGAAGGACGACAGCCTCCCACAAGCGCTCGGTCGGACGGCGTAGCCACTTCACATCAAGTACGGAGTCCGGATCAGGTTCCTCCCTTTGCCAGAGTCCGTCGATTTTCTCCGAATGTAGCGGCGCAGCATGCTGCGCCGCTACGGAAGGGCGCGGAAAATGCGGCCTACCAAGCCAGCGGCCGGTCATTTATCGACAGTCTCTGCCAAGGAGGGGAATGAGGCTGGATTCGCCACCGGGCTTGCCGCGCCGGCGGCACTTGATACGATCGCCCCATGCGAATCGCAACCGTCTTCTTGGCATTCCTGTGCGCTGCCGCACTCAGCGCGGCCACGCCCCTGGGTACCGGCATGCGCATGCCGGCATTCACGTTAGCCGATCAGCACGACGTGCAAGGTTCGGTGCGCCCCGACACTCGCTGCGTCCTCTTCAGCCGCGACATGAGCGCCGCGAATGTCGTGAAGGAGGCGCTGGCCAACGACCCTGCTGCACTGATCGAGGCGGCTAGTGCCGTTGTCGTGTCCGACATCTCCGGCATGCCCAGCCTCATCACCAAGCTGTTCGCGTTACCGGCGCTACGCAAGCGCCCGTACCAAATACTGCTCGACCGCGACGGGAAAGTGACAGCGAACCTCCCCTCCATGAACGGCAAGGTCACGGTGCTTCAACTGCAGGCGCTCACCATCGAGCGCGTGGAGTACGTCGAGTCTGCCGACGCGCTCCGCGCGGCGCTGCGTCAGGCGGCCGCGCCGCCGCGGGACCATCGAGCCAGCGGGGACGCAGAATGATCAGCCCGGACTTCCGGAGCATGATGGCGCTCGAGCCGCACGGGCCGGACACATTCGTGGCCACGGGTCCGCGCTATCCCTGGGGCGGACTCTACGGCGGCCAGATCATCGCGCAGGCGCTACGCGCCGCCTCACTCACCGTCGACCCGGCCTACCAGTTGCACTCGCTCCACGCCTACTTCATCCGCCTCGGCGATGCGGCGGAGCCCATTCGGCTCGAGGTCGACCGCATCCGCAACGGCCGCAGCTTTCTCACGCGGCGCGTCGTCGCGCGCCAGTCCGTTGGCGCCATCCTCAACATGTCCTCGTCGTTCCACGTGCCCGAGGAGGGCCCCGAGGTGCAAACGGAGGACATGCCGCGCGTCCCGCCGCCCGACCAACTCACCCCCAATAGCTGGAGCCCACTCATCGAACGGCGCCTCCTGCGCGAGGACATCGCGCCGGGCCGCGTCGGCGCCTGGATGCGATTCGCGGAAGACATCGGCGACGATCCTCTCCTGAACGCCTGTGCGTTGGCCTACCTCTCGGACGATCTGCCGACCGACGCCGTGGTCGCGCGCCATCCCAATCGCCCGCCGCGCGATGCCGCGGAGCGAAGGTTCTGGAACGCCAGCCTCGACCACGCCATCTGGTTTCACCACCCGTTGCAGGTGAACGAGTGGCACCTGCACGATTTCACTTGTCGCGGACTCGTCGGCACGCGGGGCTTATCCGTCGGATCCATCTTCGACCGCCGCGGCCGGCACATCGCGACCGTGTCGCAGGAAGCCCTGATCCGGCCGATCCGCACCGACTGACCCAGCGCGCCTATTGCCAGCGGCCAAAACGCAGGGGCTCGCGTCCTTCGATTACCTCGGGCGTGATCATCGCTTGCCCGTCGGTAGATTGCCACACGGCTCGCGCCGCCGCTTCATTGCCCCCGGTAATCCAGCCGGTGAATCCGCCGACTTCAGCAGTGGCCAGTGTGATCGTCAAGCGGAGCGGGAAGTACACGATATTGGTCAAGGCCGCCAGCAGACTTGCCCCCGCATCAGGCTCGAGGCCCGTCGACGTCTCCGTCATCTGCGAGGCAGGTTCGCCACCCGCCAGCATCTGCTCAGCCGCCCAAACCGGCATCGCGACTACAAGCGCCAGCAGAAGAAGCAACGCACATGATGCCTTCTTCATGAGGCCTCCCTTGCAACCACTGTGAGCTT
The DNA here is from genome assembly GCA_036382395.1 of Candidatus Binatia bacterium. Taxonomy (NCBI): domain Bacteria; phylum Candidatus Binatota; class Binatia (SeqCode); species Binatia bacterium. Next base: position 49,789 of record DASVHW010000043.1, read on the forward strand.
ACACTCACGGCGAACGTTTGTCAGCACACACGCACCAGGCGCCGTTGTGACCCCTGGCCGTTCATGCTAATCGACTGCGGTTCTGATGGCCAAATCGGCACCGCAACAGCGTCCGGCACTCACCATCATTTTCCTCACCGTCTTCGTTGACCTCTTGGGGTTCGGCATTGTCTTGCCTCTGCTGCCCTACTACGCGCGCGAGTTTCATGCCTCTGGAATGACCGCCGGGGCACTGATCGCCGTTTATTCCGCCATGCAGTTCGTGTTTGCGCCGCTGTGGGGACGCTGGTCGGACCGCATTGGCCGGCGGCCTGTTCTTCTCGTGAGCCTGGCGGGTTCGACCTTGTCCTATCTGCTGTTTGCGCTCGCCGGCGGCATCGGCATGCTATTCGTCTCCCGGATTTTTGCTGGCATTGCCGGCGCCAACATTCCGGTGGCGCAGGCATTCATCGCCGACAGCACGAGCGAGAAGGACAGGGCTCGCGGTATGGGGCTCATCGGTGCCGCGTTCGGTCTCGGTTTCGTTTTTGGACCAGCGGTCGGCGGGTTACTGGCGCACTACGGTCATGCCGCCCCTGGTCTGGCAGCCACGGCCATTTGTGGACTCAACTTCATCGGCGCGCTGTGGCGTCTGCCTGAGTCGCTTGCCCCGGAGCGCCGTCACGTCACTCGAGGCCGACACCCGGTGACGCAGTTGCGTGAAGCGTTCCACCGGCCGCAGCTTGGCGTGTCCATGTTCATGTTCGCCGCCGTCGTGTTTTCGTTCTCCACCGTCGAGACGACACTTTCGTTGCTCTGCGCCACGTCCTACCGCATGAGCGCATCGCACATTTATTGGTTGTTTGCCTACCTGGGTGTGATGACCACGATCATGCAAGGCGGCCTCATGGGCCGGCTCTCCCACCGTATCGACGAGAGTCGCCTGGTTGTCATCGGCGCGGCACTGCTCGCTGCCGGCATCGCCGCGGCGCCGTACACACCGCCCATCACCCCACTTCTCCTGGCCTTGGGCGCCATCGCGTTCGGCCAAGGCATCACGTCGCCAGTGTTATCGAGCTTGATCTCGAAAGCGAGCGGAGGAAAGGGACACGGCGGCGTGCTTGGCATCTCCCAGTCGCTCGGCAGTCTGGCGCGCATCCTGGGCCCGCTGTGGGGCGGATTGATGTTCGACTACGGCGGACCAGCCGCGCCGTACCTGACCACAGCGGCCGTGATGGCCATCACGGCCTATGTCGGGCTCTCACTGCCGCACCACGCCCACGCCACAGCGGACGCCGGAGCGGAGTTGAAGGCAGGTTAGAAAATCTTCTCACGCGCCGCGGTAATGGCACGCTGCCAGGCTTTGAACCGGCCCTCGCGCTCATCGGCACTCCAGCACGGCTCGAAGATCCGTCCTGAGCGCCAGGCGTGACGGACGTCATCCAGACTGCGCCAGACACCGGTCGCCAGACCGGCCAGGTAGGCGGCGCCGAGCGCCGATGCCTGCACCGATTGCGGCCGCTCGACCGGCAGGCCCAGGACGTCGGCCAAGTGCTGGAGGAGAAAGTCGTTGACGGCGGCGCCACCATCAACTCGCAGGCGTGGCGGCCGCGGCGTCGATGAATCTTCGAGCAATGTCTCCAGCACTTCGCGGCTGCGATAGGCGATGCCTTCGAGCACGGCACGGACGACGTGCGCCCGCGTGCTGCCACGCGACAACCCGCCAATGACCGCACGAGCATCCGCATCCATGTAGGGCGTCCCCAAACCCTGAAACGCGGGGACGGCCCACACGCCGCCGGAGTCCGGCACCTGCATTGCCAGCGTGGCGCTTTCTTCCAAGCTTTGCAGCACGCCGAGGCCGTCACGCAGCCACTGCACCGCGGCGCCCGCGGTGGGCACCGTCCCTTCCAAGCAATAGGTGCGGCCCCCCGCCAGACCCCAGAGGATCAACGGGTAGGCACCATGCATCGAGAGCACCGGGAACTCGCCGACGTTGACGTCCGCCATGGCCGATGTTCCGTAGGTGATCTTGACCGCACCTTTGTCGACGCCCAGCTCGCCGAACATCGCGGCCTGTTGATCGCCGGCCATACCGGCCACCGGAACTTCCGCACCAAAGGCGTGCAAGCTGGCGTGGCCGTAGGTCTCACTGGACGAGCGAATGGTGGGCAACATGGTCGCAGGGATATTCAGAAACTCCAGGATCTGTTGATCCCAGCCGCCTTGCATCGCATCGTAGAGGCCGGTGCACGAGGCGTTGGAGTGGTCCGTGGCGTACACCGCGCCACCGGTGAGCTTCCATAAGAGCCAAGTGTCCACCGTACCGAAGCAGAGCTCTCCGTTGGCAGCCCGCTGCGCACCATCCGGCAGCGTACGCAGTACCCATTCGAGCTTCGTGGCCGAGGCCATGGCGTTCGTATAAATGCCGTGCGCCAGCAGCTCGGGCACACGATCAGCGGTGCGCGTGTCCTGCCACACGATGGCGGGGTAAATCGGGCGCCCCGAGTCGCGTTCCCAGACCACCGTCGTGGACCGCTGGTTGGCGATGCCGATAGCGGTGAGGTCGGCGGCCGTCAGCCGTGCGGCCTCCAAACTCCGCGCGCACACGGCATGGGTCGCCTTCCAAATCTCCTCGGCATCCAATTCGACCCAACCGGGTCGGGGATAGCGCGGGGTCAACTCGTGATAGGCGACGCCGAGGACGGCGCTGCTGTCATCGATGACCAGCGCGCGCACGCCGGTCGTGCCTTCATCAATCGCGAGAACGTAACGCATGACCAAAAAGCCGTGAGTCGTGCTCGTCAATCGTGTTCGGAAGAACAGCCCGGTTGGGTTCCCTCTCCCTTTGGGAGACGGTCAGGGTGAGGGCCAACAAGCCACGCCTCACGGACACGACTCACGATTCTTCGGGGATCAGCACCCCGGGGTTCATGATGCCGTTGGGATCGAGGGTCTTCTTGATGCGCCGCAACACCGCCAGACCGTTGCCGAGTTCCCGCTCCATCCACGGCATACGCAGGCGACCGATGCCGTGGTGGTGCGAAATCGTGCCGTGACAGCCGAGGGTCGCCTCCATCGCCTGGCGCCAGCACGCCAAGTACGTCGCTTCCGCCTGCTCTGGATCGTCGGGGCGCGCAACAAACGTGAAGTAAATGTTCGTGCCCTGCGGGTAGCTGTGGGAGCTGTGTCCGGATGCAATCACGATCCCCTCGACTTGTTGCAACGCGGCGATGACCTCGCGGTACAGGTCGTGAATGTGGTCCCAGGTGGTGGCGACCTCGATGGTATCCAACACGAAGCCTCGTTCGAGAAAGGTCTCGAAGCCGGGCACTTGGTTGCGCTCGACCAGCCAGTGCTGCACCGGCTCGGGTCCCACGACCTGTCCCCCGTTGGCCGAGCAGATGGCGTCGCTCGCCGTGCTTTCGGCCGCGGTCAACGCCGCCGGTCCTTCGGACAACAGCAACAGCAGGCAATTGTTGCCGGTGCTGGCGCTGGTGAACAAGCGTGCGGTCTCGATGCCATCGTACAACCGCACCACCGGCGGCTTCCATCCCGCACGCAGGATATGGCGAATCGCCTCCAAGCCCTCACCTATGGATGCAAAACTGTAGGCCTGGGGGACGCTGGTCTCAGGCCGAGGGAAGATCTTGGCCGTCACTTCGGTCACGATGCCAAGCGTACCTTCCGCACCCAAGAACAAGTGGCGCAGATCGGGCCCTGTTGCGGACCGCGGTCCCACCCGCGTGCGCAGCACGTGACCGTCGGGCAGCACCGCTTCGAGCGCGAGAACGATGTCCTCGATACTTCCGTAGCGCGTGGAGTACTGGCCCGCTGCCCGCGTCGCCACCCAGCCGCCGACAGTAGAGATGTCGATCGACTGTGGAAAATGCCCCATCGAGTACCCCGCTTCGTTCAGCGCCGCTTCGAAAGCATTGCCCATCATGCCGGCTTGCACGCGGACGGTCAGCGCGGTCTCGTTGAGCTCAACGATGCGATTCATCCGGCGCAGGTCGACGACGATGGCCCCATCGGCTGGCAGGACACCTCCGCACACACCGGAACCGGCGCCAAAGGGTACGATCGGAAGGTGCTGCTGATTGGCGTATTCGATCACCGTGCTGATGTGCTCGACTCCAGTGGGGCTCACGACGCACAGCGGGCGCGCGGTCAGGGTGCCACGCAGCGCGCGCAACACGGACAGACACCAGGTATCGCGGCTGTGTTGCCGCAAACTGTCGTCATTCCACCGCACGATCTCGCTGCCGAGTCGCGCCGTGAGTTCCTGGCGATGACGCACGAGGTCGGCTTCAGCCATGCGCCACGCGCGGTGTGGTTTCGGCTTCCAACTCCGGCGAGAAGGTGTTCACTTCGCGTACGTGGCGCCGATAGTTTGTGAGCTCCGCGGCGATACGACGGGCATCCCAACCCAAGAGATCGCCCATCAGCCGTGCCGCCTCGGGGGCCACGGTGAGACCGTTGTCGACATCCCACAAGAACAGACGCGCCCGCCGTTCCAGAAAGTCCTGCAACGTCATGGCCATCTCCTCGCGAACGGCGTAGGCCACCTCGCCGCGGGTGACCGCCTTGTCGGCGGCGCACCGGCGCGCCAACGCCGGGTCCGCCACCATGGCCTCCACCATCCGTTCCGCATTACTGCCGTAGAGACCCACCAACCGGTCGACGATGTCGGTCGCCACCTGCGGCCAACGTTTCTTCAGGCGCGTGACGAAGGCCTCGATATCATCACCGGTCTCACCGCCAGACAACGGCACGCTGTCGCTGTCGCCCTTCCTCTCAGGCAGCCGTTCCCCGCCGGCCGACAGACGCTCGACCGCCATCTCCACCACGCGCTCCGCCATCTTTCGATACGTCGTCAGTTTGCCGCCGGCAATTGAGATCATCCCCGTCGGACCGACCATGATTTCATCCCGGCGTGAGATTTCCGTCGGCGTCTTGCCTTCCTGGTGCAACAGTGGCCGAAGCCCGGCCCACGCGCCAACGACGTCGCTCTCGGTGAGTCGATCCACATCGAACGTTGCGTTGGCGGCATCGAGCAGGTACGTGACATCCTCCGCCGTGATCCACGGGTCGTCGTAGCGCCCGTCGTAATCCGTGTCGGTTGTGCCGATATAGACGACGTCGCCGTGCGGCACGACGAAGACCGCGCGGTGATCGGAGGTGTTCATGACTACGATGCGTGAAACCGTCAGCCGCTCGCGCCGCAGGACAAGATGAATTCCCTTGGTAAGATGCAGGCGCGGGGTCTCTCCTTCCCCCTCGAGCAGGCGGACGGCATCGACCCAGGGACCGGCGGCGTTGACGATCACCTTGGCACGCACGGAGCACTCGCCGCCGGTCATGGAGTCTTTGACCATCGCCGCGGACAACTTGCCGTTGTCCTTGGCCAAGCCCGTGACCTCGGAGTAGTTGGTGACGACCGCACCCAGCGCGGCAGCTGACTTCAGGGTGTCGAGCACCAGGCGCGCATCATCGGTGAGATACTCGAAGTAGAGACCGGCGCCGTACAGATCCTTCGGCCGCAACAACGGTTCCAAAGCAAGCGTCTCATCACGGTTGACCATCCGATAGCGCTCGTCTTCAAGGACCCGCGCCATGCGATCGAAGGTCCACAAGCCGACGCTGAGCTTGGCATAGGTCGGGCGCGAGTGGACGGGAACGAGCATGTGAATGGGCCGCGCCAGATGGGGTGCCAGGCGCCGCAGGACGCGGCGCTCGTTCGCGGCCTCCATGACCAGACCGACATCGCCTTGCTGCAGGTAGCGGACGCCCCCGTGAATCAGCTTCGAAGATCGGCTGCTGGTGCCAACGGCAAAGTCGCGCCGTTCCACCAGAGCGACGCGCAACCCACGCAGCGCCGCATCCCGCGCGATCCCAGCACCAGTGATACCGCCGCCGATCACCAGCACATCGAATTGATCACGCGAGAGCTGTTCGAGATTCTTGGCTCGGGTTCGGAACGAGAAATCGAGAGAACGCGCCATATAATTCTAGTAGAACACCGCCCCTTCGAATACCCGCCACCTTCGCTTCCCCTCCCGGGTTTGTCAACCGGAACCGCGGCGGCGTCATGGTTCGATATGGCGACGTGGTATCGCATTCAACCACTCATTTTGCTTCAGTTGACTCCGAAGGCTGGGCACGATTTACAGTACGGTGATGTTCCTTCGGGCGATACTTTTCGATTACGGCGGCACGTTGGATGGGGCGGGCAGCCATTGGCTGCTTCGTTTCGAGGAACTGTACCGCCAATCGGGGCTCGATGTGCCATTCGAACGGCTGCGAGCCGCCTTCGATCATGCCACACAGTGCGCCTACGCGGACCCGACGGTGGCCGGGTTCGGACTGGAGACGCTCGTGCAGTATCACGTGCAGCGGCAGATGGAACACCTCCGCATCTCCGACCCCACTCGTGCCGACATGGTGGTGGCGCGATTTCTCTACGCATCCCGGGCGGGACTGGAAGAGAGCCGCCTCGTACTCGACCGGCTCCGCCACCGTGTCGCCCTGGGAGTGATCTCGAATTTCTATGGGAATGTGCACCGGATTCTCAACGAAGCGGGGCTGGCGCCCCTACTGACCACCGTCATTGATTCGGGCGTCGTGGGCTTGAAGAAACCCGATCCGGAGATCTTCGCCTTGGCGGTACGCCAGATCGGCTGCGCACCAGCAGAGGCGCTGTATGTCGGTGACTCCTTCGAGAAGGACATCGTTGGGGCACACATGGCCGGACTTCGCACCGCTTGGCTGGTCGGCACGACGGAACGTCCCTGTCCCCGCCCGCAGTGCGTCGACGTGCGGGTGCGCCGCCTCGCGGATGTGGAACGGATCGTCGACAGCTTCCCGAACGCCAGCGCCGCAGCTGAGTCGTAAGCGCCGATGAAAGCCGGACTCATCGCTGCCGGGCTCGGCGTGCGCCTCCGCGAGCACGGCATCACGCTTCCCAAACCCCTGGTCCCCGTGGCCGGTAGAGCCTTGATCGACTACGTGCTGGGCGCCGCGGTCATGGCGGGAGTGCGTCAGATCGCGGCCATCGTCAACGAGGAGTCCAGCGGGATCGAGCAGCACTGTCAGGCGCATTGGCCGCAGCTGACATTCGAGTTTGTCCGGCGCACGACGCCAAGCTCGATGGAAAGCTTGTTCGCACTGCGCCCGTTGTTGGAAGGCGGACGGTTCGTGCTGCTGACGGTGGACGCGATTTTCGCACCGGCGGTGCTGCAAACATTCCTCAGCGCAGCAGCTGCGCGCGACGACGCACAGGGGGTGCTCGCATTGAGCGATTTCGTCGATGATGAAAAGCCGCTCTATACGCGCATCGCGTCAGACGGCCGTATCACGGCACTGGGTGCCGACGCCCAAGGCGCCACGTTGGTCACTGCAGGATTCTACGTGTTCGACCCAGTGATCTTCCGCGAAATCCCTCTCGCCAGGCAGTCCGGCTTCACGGCGTTGCGCCAGTTCTTGGGACACCTGCTCCAGCGGGGCTACCGTCTGTACGGCGAGCGGATTTCCAAGACCGTCGACGTCGACCGGCCGGAAGATATCGGTGTCGCCGAGGCCTTCATCCGCAGTGGATTCACAGCATGAGCAAATTGGTTGGCATGACCCGTGAGCGGGTGTTCTCACCTGGCAAAGTGGAGGATGACAGCGCCATCCTCGAAGCAGCCGCCGCCCACCTGCGCGCACGGGGCCACGCCGTAACGGTGTGCCGCGCCGACGAACCCGAGTGGCCGGACCCAACGGGTGTCAGCTTGGTGTTCACCATGGCCCAAGGGGCCGCCGCGCTGGCGCGCCTGCAACACTGGCAAGCGCAGGGCGTGCGCATCATCAACAACCCGGACGGTATCCTCAATTGCCAGCGCCACCGAACGATTGCAGCCTTCGCCAACGCAAAGATTCCGTTTCCCCAGAGTGTTCTCTTGGAGACGAGCGACGGCGCGGCTCTGCCGCAATGGGTGGCGCAGGGGGCATGGGTGAAGCGGGGGGACGTCCACGCCACCGAAGCGGGAGACGTGATCCGGATCGACAGCCGCGCCGCCGCGCGCGACGTGCTGCAGCGGCTGCAGCAGAGGGGTATCCGTACCGCCCTGGTGCAGCGGCACGTGCTGGGAACGGTGCTGAAGTTTTATGGTGTCTGGCAACGGTTCTTTCATTGCGTGCCCCCGCTCAACGGCTCGCCTCTTCCAGCCGACGTGCTCGAGCAAATGGAGGCGCTGGGCCGACGCGCGGCGCAAGCGCTGAACGTCGAAATCTACGGTGGTGATTGTGTTTACGCCGCCAACGGCGCGCTGTCCTTGATTGACTTGAACGATTGGCCCAGCTACGCTTCGTGCCGCGCTGAGGCGGCCATTGAGATAGCAGCCTATTTGCATGCGCGAGAAGCCGCAACTTGATGGGAAAAGCTGCATCGAAGAAAGCGCCGGCCCACGATCGACTCCCCGGGCCAAAATCACGCGCCCTCATCGCCACCGAGGGTGAGTACATTGCCCCGGGACTGCAACGCATTGCCCAGCTCTCCGAAATCGCCTTGGTGGAAGGGCGTGGGTGCACGCTGGTCGATGCCGACGGCAACGAATACCTTGATTTCTTTGCGGGCGTTGCGGTCGCCAGTCTCGGCCACTCCCACCCACGGTTCGTCTCCGCGCTGATCCATCAGCTCGAAAGGCTGGCGGTGGGGAGCTTCACCAACGAGCCGCGGACCGCATTGCTGAAACTCTTGGCGGAGCTGGCGCCGGGGGCGTTGAAACGGACCCAACTCTACAGCGGTGGGGCGGAGGCGGTCGAAGCCGCTGTTCGGTTGGCAAAATCGTACACCAAGAAGCACGAGGTCGTCGGCTTCTGGGGCGGTTTCCACGGCAAGACCGGTGGGGTGATGGGGCTGATCGGCGATGCGTGGAAGCAGAAATGGGGGCCGCTCGCTCCAGGCACATACCTCGTGCCGTATGCCGATTGCTATCGTTGCCCCTTCAAGTTGAGCTACCCGAATTGCGGCCTGTTCTGCGTCGAATTCATGCGCAAGTCCCTCAAGACCACTACCGCAGGGGCCATCGCCGCGATCATCGTCGAGCCGATGCAGGGGACGGCGGGAAACGTCATTCCACCACCGGAGTTCCTGCCCGCGGTGGCGGAGGTCGCGCGCGAGAACGATGCCCTCCTCATCATCGATGAAATGATCACCGGTTTCGGCCGCACCGGAAGCATGTTCGGCTGTGACCATACCGACACCGAGCCGGACGTCATGACGATCGGCAAAGGATTCGGGTCGGGGTTCCCGGTCACCGGCCTGGTCTCCACCGACGAGATCACCGCTTCCTTCCCCTTCGCCAAGCCGAGTTCCTCCTCGTCGAGCTACGGCGGCAACCCGCTGGGCGCGGCGGCGGCGCTGGCCACCGTCGAAACGATCTTGGACGAGGAACTGGTGGAGAACTCGCAACGCGTCGGCACGGTGCTGCTGCACGAGCTGCGTCGCTTGCAGGACAAATACGAGTTCATCGGCGATGTCCGCGGCTCCGGTCTCTTGATTGGGCTCGATCTGGTGAAAGATCGGACCACGAAGCAGCCGCTGTCCTCGGCTGTCACGGAAGAAATCTTCCGAGGCGCGCTTCGGCGCGGCCTGCTGCTGATGGGGTACTTCGCGCGCGTACGCATCAATCCACCTCTCATCCTGACAGAAATGGAAGCAAGGGACGGCGTCGCCATCCTGGATGAAGTCTTTGCCGAGGTGGCGCGAACCGGCAGCTACCGGCAATGACGAGAGTCCGTGATGGCGCGATCATTGGCTTCGGTAACATGGCAGCCAATGGTCACCTACCGGTCTGGCGCGAGCGCTCCGACTTTCGCATTGTCGCCGTAGCCGACTCGGACCCGGGCCGGCGCGCGCTGGCGGAGCAGGCCATCGCCGGCGTCCGGACGTACACGGATTACTACGAGTTGCTGCGCAGTGAGCGGTTGGATTTCGTCGACATCGCCACCCCGCCCTCGTTGCACGCGCCGGCGATCATCGCTGCGGCGCGGGCCGGTGTAGACGTATTGTGTGAAAAACCCGTCACGCCGTCGCTGCACGAATACCGCGCCGTGCGGACCGCTGTGAGCCAAGGCGGGGTGGTGTTGCACACGGTCCACAACTGGAAATACTCGGAAGCATTTCGTACGGCGCGGGGGCTGTTGGCGGCAGGCGGCCTCGGCTCGCTGCGCGCGATCTCGTTCGACACCGCGCGCAACGGCTGCGCCAGCAGCACCAGCGGCAACTGGCGCGTGCAGGCGTCCGTCGCCGGCGGCGGGATTCTCATCGACCACGGCTGGCACACCTTCTACCTGCTGTTGGCGCTGGCAAACGAACAGCCGTGCCGGATCCGCGCCGCACTGGAGCGGCGCCGCTACGTCGATGCCGAAGTCGAAGACACCGCCGTGTGCACCATCGATTTTCCGTCGCTCGTGGCTGAGATTCGCTTGACCTGGGCCGCGAGTGAGCGCCGAACACAGTGGCGGCTCGTCGGTAACGACGGCGATCTGCTGATCGACGACGACCAGGTGGTCATGCAGGGAAAGACGGCGCGACACTCGCAGCAGTTGGCGACGGCATTGTCCGCCGGCTCCCACCACCCGGAATGGTTTGCCGGTGTGGTGGACTCGTTTCGCCAGGAGCTGGATGAACCGGAGGTGCGGGGCACGAATCAAACAGAAGCTGAGTGGTGCCTGCTCATGCTCGACCTGGCGTATGCCTCCGATGCCCGTGATTCGCGGCCAATCGACGTTCCTCGGCTCAGCGAGTGGTTTGAGGGGGGGGTGGGGAATTGAAAACTGCTGTGATTCTTCCGCCGACAGCCGCAAGCTTTCAGACCGTCGCCGGCCTACCGCTGATTCAGCGCACCGTGCTGAGCGCGGCTCGATGCGACTTCGACCGTATCGTCGTTCTCGGAAACGGACGTGCCGAGCCTCTGCGCACGCTGCTTGCCGGAGACAAGCGCACGCGTGCCGTCGAGGTGACCAAGGGCCTGTCGCAAGTCGAAGGCTCATCCGTGACTGTGATCCCGAGCGATCGCCTACTGACCGCTGCGACCCTCGCACGCGTCAATGCGGCCAGTTTGGATGGCCGGCCGCTCCTGTTCGGTGCGGGCGGTCGCCATGACATCGCCGTGTGCCGGCCCGGGATGCTCTCTGGTATCGACCTCAACGCGCTCGCCGCACAGGGAGCCGACGCCGTGTGGGCGGCACTCCATGCGCGCGGGGCGCAGACCCTTCCGCTCGACGGGGAGGTCTGTCTGCCGGTCGGCGACGAACACTCCGCGGCCGCGGCGGAACTGGCGTTGTGCAAACGTCTGCGGGCTGACAGCGCCGCCAGTGATGGGCCGCTGGCCCACTGGATCGACCGCCGCATCTCGCTACGGATCAGCCGCTGGCTCGCCAACCACACGCGCGTGCGGCCGAACCACATCACCATCGTCGGGACCTCGATCGGGCTGCTCGCCGCCGCCACGCTCAGTGTCGGCACCTACTGGGCCGGAGTCGCCGGCACGCTGCTGTTTCTGTGCGCCACCATTCTCGACGGTTGCGATGGCGAGGTGGCCCGACTGACGTTCTTCGATTCCCCGTTCGGCGAGAAGTTCGATGTCATCACCGACAACATCGTGCATGTCGCGATTTTCATCGGCTTGGCGCTCGGCCTGTACCACCAAAACGCCAGCGGCCATTACCCTCTTCTGATCTCCATCTTGCTCGGCGGATTCGCATGCGACACAGCCCTGAGCTACTTTTTCCTCGTTCGGCGGCCGGGCTTCGCCCGCAGCGGCGGCGCGCCGGTGACTTTGAAAGGCAAGGTCCGGCGGAAGCTGCTGGGCCTCTTCGAGGCCATGATGAACCGCGACTTCGCTTACCTGCTCCTCGTGCTGGCAGTGGTCGATCGCTTATACTGGTTTTTCTGGGGCGCCGCGTTCGGCACCTATCTCTTCGCGATTCTGTTAGTGTGGATTTACCGATGGCGTGATGCGGCATGAGCACGGGCGCGGGCCGACTGACACCGTCACTCTCGTGCTCCGGCCTGCCCGGCATACGCCGATGATCCAATCCTTGGCTCTGGAGACATAGGCACAAGACGCATGTTTACTCAGCGTGTATTCCGTATCGCCGAACGCCTCTTTCTCGTCGGCGGATTGATTCTGCTCGGGTTCATCCTGCGCGAGCTTGGGGTGCGGGCCGTGCTCGCCAACCTCCAGCTCGTCGGTTGGGGAATTGTCGCGCTCGTGCTTCAGGAGATGCTGGCGTACGTGGCAAACACGCTGGGCTGGCGGGCGGCTTTCCCGACTCCCCGGCCCCGGATTCCGTTCACACAGCTGCTCACCGCACGCATCGCGGGCGACGCGGTCAACTACCTCACCCCAACCGCAACCCTCGGCGGTGAATTCGTGCGGACCCGTTATTTGCGCGGCCAAGCCGAAGGCACGTCATTGGTGGCATCGGTCGCTGTCGCCAAACTGACCCAGACCATCGGCCAGATTGCGTTCGTCATCATCGGCCTGGCGTTCGTGCTCGACGATACGCCGCTTCCGTCTGCCGTCCGGCACGGCCTGTTCGTCGGATTGGCAGCGTTTTCAGCGCTGACGCTGGCACTGGTCATGGCGCAGCGCCGTGGGATGTTCGCCCCGATGCTGCGGATGGCGCAACGCCTGGGGTTGCCGGATCGGGCGCCGGAGTTCGGGCGACGTCTGCAGCGTCTGGATGCAGAGATCGCCCGTTTTCATGGTGAGGGCAACGGCGCCTTTTTCCTCTCATCGGCGAGCTTTTTCGCCGGATGGGCCATGGGCGTCGTGGAAATTTACCTTATCCTTTGGCTGCTCGGGCTGCCCGTCAGTGTGCATCGCGCCCTCACCATCGAAGTGTTCTCGGTCGCCATCGACGGAATGTTCTTCTTCGTGCCGGCGAAGGTGGGGACACAGGAGGGCGGAAAGGTGCTCATCTTCACCCTGCTGGGCCTCGACCCGGGCAAGGGCCTGGCGTTAGGACTCTTGCGGCGCATACGCGAACTGACCTGGGCTCTGGTGGGAATGCTGATTCTGTCACGCCAGCAAATGGCGCCGCGCCCCGTCTTCCAACCCCTCGTCCGGTAGCGATGCGGGCTGCGCCCAGCGTCCGTTCGGCGGGACCGCTCCCCGCCCGCACTCCAGAGGCTTCCGGCGGACGTGTTGGGTCGCTTCGGGTGGCTACCAACGGCACTTGACGGAGATGCGAAAAGTCGCAGGCGCAATGCACGAGCGGCCCATGTCCCGAACCCCCGAGCGAAGGCGGCTGATCGTATCCGGTGACGACTTTGGTATGTCGCCGGGCGTCAACGCCGGAATCATCGCGGGGCATCGCAACGGCATTTTGACCGATGCCAGCCTGATGGTGAACGGGACCGCCTTTGCAGAGGCGGTCGATCTCGCACGCGCCACCCCGACACTGGCGGTCGGCCTGCACCTCGTTCTGGTGCAGGGCCGCGCCACGTCGGCGGCGCACCAGGTGCCCGGCCTAGTGGATGCCGCCGGCATGTTCCGGAACAACTCGGTGGCGGCGGGATTGCGCTACTTCTTCGCCCCCGGAATGCGCGCCCAAATTGAACGCGAAGTGAGTGCTCAACTGGAAAAATACCTCGCCACCGGGCTGCCGCTGGCGCACGTGGACGGTCACCTCAATATCCACATGCACCCGACCGTCCTGATGATCCTGTTGCGGCTCGCCTCACGCTACGGCGTCCGTGCCATGCGCCTGCCGCGCGAACCGTGGCGGATTTCGCTGCGGCTGGACCGGCGTGAACGCCGGCGTAAGCTGGTCGAAGCGCTGATCTTCCGCAACCTCACGCGTTACGCCCACCCGCGGCTAGCGGCGCATGGTATCCGCCATCCTGATCAGCTGTTCGGACTGCACCAGAGCGGCCACGTCAACGAACCATACCTGCTCAGTGTATTGAGCGCGTTGCCCGCGGGCCTCACCGAAGTCTACTGCCACCCTGCCTTCACCGACGACGAGGCACGACGGTGGCGTCCAGCAGATTACGAAAGCGAGGTCGAACTGGCGGCGTTGACCAGCCCCCGCGTTCGCCGGGCGCTACGCACGAGCGCGATCGAGCCCATGAGCTACGAGGACCTTGCCTCCTCGGGCTGAGTACTTCCAGGGGCCGCGACCGAGCCTTCGCCGAAACCCGCCAGCAGAGCGGCGCCTGCGATCGCCAGTGTGAAGGCCAGTGGCCGTAGCACCGCCGCCGGTCCCTCGCTCGGCAGGGCTTCGCCAAACACCATGATGCCGCCCACGATGGGCACCAGATTCGACAGGCCGGAATAGAGCGGCATCACCACCACCCCGCGGCCGCTCTGTAATGCCGCCTGCATCAGGGCAAATCCGACGATATTGGCGCCCGTAGTGAGAACGATGTAGATCACCGCATCCTGGGAGGCGAACGACCCCTCGTCGGCAAGCCCCTTGGCATAGACGGACGCCAAGCCCAAGATCAATCCGCTGGCGACGCTCATGCCGATGGCACGGCCCGGCTGCTGATCGGCAAACCACGCCAACGCGGAGAGGGCGAGCACCGCCACCGAAAACAGAAACAGGTCATGCGCCGCGCGGTGTGCCGCGGGATCGCTCGACAACGATACGCTCAACGTGATCAGCGAGGCGGTGATCAGCAAGACACCGAGCCACTCGACCGGCCGCGGCTCTTCCCCCAGTCCCACCACGGAAAGAATCACGAAGAGGACGATGCCACCGTTCAGCGCCGTGTGCACGATGGAGAGCGGGGCGGCGCGTAGCGCCATGAAGTAGAACCCGTAACCGACGATCTGCAGCGCCAGACCGATCATCCACAACGGATCGCGAACGAAGGCCCACCAGGCGCTGAGGCGCCAGCCACCACCGAGGGACGGCAGATGCTCCGCCTGACGCTTCATGAGATACAAGCCGAGCGTCAGCAAGGTACTGGCAACAATGGCTAACAGGGAAGCGAACTCCATACCCAGGCGGGTCGCAGAACCTCAGTCCGACGTCAAGCGCGCGCAACAGATCGGCAACGGCATCCGCCCCGTGAGCGCCAACGAGCCGGCACTCACGACGCAGGAGACGTCGTCGAGTTGGCTGCGGCCTTACCGTTGCCAGCTGCGCGGCGCTTGCGCATGGTGGACAGGAATTCGCGGGCTTCCCGCAACATGCGTTTGCGCTCATCGCGGCTCTTCAGCATTTTCTTCGCCGCCTTCATGAAATATCTCGGCCGGAAATAGTACTTGCGGTAGAAGCGCTCGACGGCCGCGAAAATCTCCTCGGCCGAAGCCTCCGGATAACTGACCGTGCACCGCTGGTAGCCGGCTTCGTCGTTGTAGACGTCCTGCACGAGGAAGTTGTGCTCTTTCACATATTCATAGAAGTGCGTGCCCGGATAGGGCGATGCCAGCGACACCTGGATGGTTTCCGGGTCCATTTCGCGGGCGAAACGGATCGACTCCTCGATGGTCGCCAGCGTTTCGCCGGGGAGGCCGACGATGAACGTGCCGTGAATGAGAATGCCGAGATCGTGGCAATCCTTCGTGAAGCGGCGTGCCCGTTCGAGGCTGACGCCCTTCTTGATGTTCTGCAAGATCTGCTCGTTGCCGGACTCGTACCCGACCACGAACAAGCGCAGCCCACCGTCCTTGAGAACCCGCAACGTCTCCCGGTCCACGTTGGCGCGCGCATTGGTCGACCAGCACAACCCGAGCGGTTTGAACAACTGCGCCAGCTGCCTGGCACGAGGTGGATCCGCGGTGAACGTATCATCGTCGAAGAAGATCTCTTTCATCTCCGGGAAGAGGCGCTTCATGTCCTTGACTTCCTCGAAGACGTTCTCCGAACTGCGGGTGCGGTAGGAATGGCCGGTCGTGACCTGCGGCCAGAGACAGAACGTACAGCGCGCGGGGCAGCCGCGGCCGGTGTACATGGAGACGTAGGGATACTGGCAATAGGGGCTGTTGTACTTCAGGTACTGAAGGTCGCGATGGTAAATCTGGGTCACGAAAGGCATCGCGTCGAGTTCCGCGGTGGTCAGCGGCAAGCGCTCTGGATTGTGAATCACGTTGCCGTTTTGCCGATAGCTGATGCCTGGAATGCGTGACCAGTCATGGCCCAGGGCAACGTCCCGAACGGCGTAGTCGAATTCCTTGCGCGCCACCAGGTCGATGGCCGACGACGCTTTCAGAGAGGCTTCCGCCTGCACCGTGACATGGCCGCCGACAAACGCGATGGTACACTTCGGATTGGCATCCTTGATCATTTCCGCCGTGCGCGCGTCGAGCCGGAACGAAGGCGTGCTGGTGTGCACGACGACGAAGTCGTAGGCGCTGGCGATGGCCACCGTTTGCTCCTGGTTGAGGTGCTCGGGCGGCGCATCGAGGACGCGGCTGTCCGCCACCAGCCCGGCCGGGTAGCAGAGCCAGGTGGGATACCAGAAAGACCACACTTCGCGGGTCGCCTGGTAGCGTGATCCTGCCCCGCCGTCGAAGTCCTCGTAGGCAGGCGGGTTCAGAAAGAGCGTCTTCATACAACTCCCATTGTGCCTCGTCCGATTGCTATTTCGAGCCAGCAGAGTAACCGAGCCCACCCGCCCGATCAAGAGCGCATCGATCCGAGCGCATCGATCCGCCACTCTCGGCCGTCACGGCAATGAGGATCGATGGCGCCCTCTCGGCGCACACGCACCAGAGTCGCGGAAACGCGTATCTCAGCCGGCTTTTCCTCTCAAGCCGGCTGTGATCTTATACCCCAATGCCGGTCGCCATCCGCCGCTACGCCGCGGTAATCGCGGTAATTGTCGCCTGCGTTGCGTGTCTCGTCATCCTTGGCGAACGGGCGGACGCGGATATGACGCTGATTCCATTGCCGGAAGTCATCGTTGATCCGAACGAAGGCACCACCGTCGGTTTTCTTCCCGTCATGCTGATCGCCAACGACGCCAAGAGCATCCGCAGTATCATCGCTCCCGACGTCCGTTACAACGACACCTTCGGTGTGTACCCGACGGTTCGCTTCTTCGACTATCCCGATCCCAAACAGAAGTACTTCATCATGGGCGGGAAAGGGAGCAAGCGCGGCGAGGACCTCGAAGGGAATTATGCCGGCCAGGATCTTCTCGCCGGCTGGCTGGACCTGCGCGCCGACGCCGCGCACGAGGATGACCCGTTCGAACGGTTTTATGGCTTCGGCAACCACACCCCGAACTCGAACGAGGCCAATTGGACCTCGAGGACCAACGGCGGAACATTTTTCACCGGCTTGAACTTTTTCGGAGATTTCCAGGCCTTCTGGCAGCCGCGGCTGCGCCAAGTGCGTGTCGGCCGAGGCGGCATCGGCACCCTGCCGCAAGTTCGCGATCCGACATCCGGTTTTTCCAGCGTCAACGGTGTCACCGGCGCCTCGATCTTCGGCCAGCAGTTCGGATTGATCTACGACGATCGTGATGTTCGCGACATTCCCACGCAAGGCGTGTTTGCCCAGAGCTCCATCGAGATCGTCGACAAAGCCCTCGGCAGCTCGAACTCGTTCATCAAATATGCGTTCGAGGGCAAGTCGTTCATTCCGTTGCGGCCGGACAAGAAGTTCATCGTTGCGCTGCATGCGGTGTTGAATTATCTGCAGCACGGTGAGGATGCCCCGTTCTACGAGAAGAACAGCGTCGGCGGCATTGGCAGCCTGCGCGCCTTCGGCAGCCACCGGTTCACCGACAACCATCGTTTTTTCCTCCGGGGTGAGCTGCGCACCAACGTCTACGAACGGGAAGTCTTCGGCGTACGGGCGCATCTCGAGATCGCACCGTTTCTCGACGTCGGCAAGGTGTTCAATTCCTCCAGGGAGTTTCCCCTCGAAGACCTACACGTCGTCGGCGGGCTCGGCTTCCGTGCCGTCGTCGTCCCCCAGGTGGTTGCGTACGTCGACTTTGGCAGCTCGGGCGGAGCCCCCGCCGCGTTTACCGGGATCGACTATCCGTTCTAGAGGCCCGGCCGAAAATGGGTTCCGAAGCGAAACTCGTCAGCCGCAGTGCGCGCACGTCGGCGCTTTCGACGCTCGCACGCCTCGCAACGGCTGACCTTCGCATCGCTGATGCTGGTTGACATTGTCGGGCCGTAGGGCTTTGACACCGCTGCGGATCGCGCGCGGCACGCAATCCGTTGGCAGAAGAGACACTCCGCTTCGGTGGCAGGTCGAGAAGGCACGCTGATGACGCTCGGGAGGATACGCACATGATGCTGAAGGACAAGGTTGCGGTGGTCACGGGTGCGGGCGGCGGCATCGGCCGTGGCATCGCACTGTCGCTCGCCCGGGAGGGCGCCAAGGTGGTCGTCAACGACCTTGGCGGCAGCGCCATCGGTGAGGGTCGGGATGCGGCGCCGGCGGACCAGGTGGTGGCCGAGATCGTCGCGGCGGGCGGGACCGCGGTGAGCAACTACGACTCCGTCGCCAGCCTCGCCGGCGGCGAGAAGATCATCGGCACCGCCTTGGAGAAGTTTGGCCGCATCGACGTGGTCGTCAACAACGCGGGTATTCTGCGCGACCGCATGCTGTTCAACATGAGCGAAGACGATTGGGATGCGGTCATCGCCGTGCATCTGAAGGGTGCGTTCGCCTGCACGCGGGCGGCGGCCCCTCACATGCGCCAGCAGAAGAGCGGGCGGATCATCAACATCACGTCGACGTCGGGGTTGATCGGCAACTACGGCCAGGCCAACTACGCGGCGGCGAAGTTGGGCGTCGTCGGCCTGACCAAAGGTGCCGCGCTCGATCTCGCTCGCTACGGTGTCACCGCCAACTGCATCGCCCCGTTCGCCTGGACACGGATGATCGGCTCCATTCCCACCGAGACCGAGGCGCAAAAGGCCCGCGTCGAGAAGATCAAGAAAATGGACCCGGCGATGATCGCGCCGCTGGTGGTCTTCCTGGCAAGCGATGCGGCCCAGGAAATCACCGGCCAAATCTTTTGCGTGCGCGGCAAGGAGATCATCCTGTTCTCCCAGCCACGGCCCATCCGCCAGATCGTGGATGTCGCAGGCTGGACGGCCGAGAAGGTCGCCGCCGTCGTGCCCGACGCGTTCAAGAGTTCTTTCTACAAGCTCGATGTCAGCGCGGATATTTTTCCGTACGATCCGTTCGTGTGAGCCAAATTACCCGGGGCTGCCGATCGGCTCGGCTTCCGTGCCGTCGTCGTCCCCCAGGTGTTGCGTACGTCGACGTTGGCAGCTCGGGCGGAGCGCCCGCCGCGTTCACCGGGATCGACTATCCGTTCTAGCCGCAATGCCAGTAACTTAAGCGGCGTCGTGCCAAGATCGCATCCTTCGAGACGGCGCCTGAAGGACGGCGCCTCCTCAGGATGAGCGGATAATCATTGTTGCATCAAGCCAATACCGCTCACCCTGAGGCCGCATCTCCTCAGCGGCCGTCTCCTCGAAGGGTGGCGGCCACCTCGGAGGCCCTTAAGTTACTGGCATTGCTCCTAGCCCCCGCTACTCGGTCGGCGGGCGATCTCTCTGGACCTTCGGATCGAAGTATGCGAGCCCGAGCCCCGGCGGCTGCTTGAAGCGGACCTGGCTCAGTCGCTCGAGGCCGTCCTTGTACAACGCAATCAGTCGGTCCTCCGAATCGTACTCGAACGGGTCCTGCAGGATCCACTCCGTTTCGCCCCCGGGCGGTGGTGGGTTGGCGACGTACCAGCGGGCGGTGAGCGCAAGCGCTGCCGGCGGGGAGACCGGATCTCGATATCCAAGCTCGCGCCGGAGCTTGCCGATGTCGAGCACTCGGTGGGTCGGCAACGGGTGCATGATCATCGGCCACGCGGGGCGCGCCACCTCCCAAGGCATCGACACGATCTCCATCTCGTGGTCGAGGGCGGCGCAGATGCACTCGACGACCTGCCTGAGGCTCAGCACCTGTTCGTCCCCGGCGTTGTACACCTGCCCGGCCGAAACCGCGGGGTTGTCGAGGGCCAGCAGGACGGCGTGCGCCACGTTTCCCGAGTAGCCGAAGGTGCACAGCGTCAGGCCGCCCTCCGGAAGGATTATGTGTCGCCGGCCGTCGATGATGCGGCGAACGATGCACCATTCGCGCGGCACGAGCTGCCGGGGGCCGTAGACGTACGGGTAGCGGATGTGCGTCGCCTCGGGATGCAGCGCCAGCACCGTCTCCTCCGTCATGCGGATGCGGTAGCCCTTGCGGTGCTCCTCCTCGCTGGCCACCTTGGGTCCATCCTCGTAGGTCGGCACCGGCATCCCCACCGGCGTGAACCGTCCCGGCTCGAAGTAGCCGCGATAGCACGGGAAGCCGCCCGCGGAGATCAGGCGGCCCGTTTTGCCGACGAGGAGTTCGGCGATCGCGCGCAGCCGCCCGTAGGTGACGACACTCACATCGAACGTGCGACCGGCCAGCGCCTCCCGAACGGCGCCGGGCTCCCAAGGATCCACGTGGATGTGCTCGACCTCGGACGGGATCTCATCGATCTCGTGCAGGCTCCTGTGCAGCATGGACACGCGGTAGCCGCGCTCGATGAGCCCGCGAATGATGAACGGCCCCGTGGGGCCGGTCCCGCCGACGATGAGAGCCTTCATCGCCCGTGCCCCGTGCCGGCGGCCGAACACGCCGCTTGCACCAACCCAGCGCTCGGCCTTACGCCTGAAAGGCGGAGAACACTCGTCCTCATCGACCTCCCGCTATCATATGGAGCGTGGAAAAAGCAGACCTCCCGATCTCGCGTGATCGGCCGACAGCGCAATGGGCCTCGGAAGCGCTTGACGCTCAAGGTGTCGCCGCCAGATCGAAGCGGAGATCCTGCGCAAGTGAGCAAGCGCCTCCGCGGCGTGGGAGTCAGCGAAGCCATAGTATTGCTTAGCTGAGTGCTTACGACTTCTTTAGACAGCTCAGGAATGCTTTCAGCGGCTTGGTGTTGATGACATCCGACTTCTCCGCCCAGCCGCGACGAGCGGTGGCGACGCCGAAGTGGAGGTAGTGGAGGTGGTTGACGTTGTGGGCGTCGGTGTCGATGACCAGCGGCACGCCGGCCTCAACGGCCTTGCGCACGTGTTCGTCCTTCAGATCGAGCCGGTCCGGAAAGGCGTCGATCTCCAGCACGGTGCCGGTGCGCTTGGCGGCGGCAATGACCGCATCAATGTCGAGGTCGACGGGCTCGCGCTTGTTCAGGACGCGCCCGGTCGGATGAAAGAGGATGTCGGCGTGCGGGTTTTCCATGGCGCGGATGACCCGGCGGGTCATTTCCTCGCGCGGCAGGCTGAAGTGGGAGTGCACCGCGACGCCCACCACGTCGAGCTTGGCCAAGGTCTCATCGGCGATGTCCAGCGTGCCGTCCTTGTTGATGTTGACCTCGGCGCCCTTCAACACCGTGATGCCGTGGAGCCGCTTGTTGAGCTTGTCGATCGCCGACATTTGCTGCTTGAGCTTCTTCTCGTCTGACCCGCCGGTCATTGCGAGGCTCTTGGTGTGGTCGGTGATGGCGATGTACTCGAGACCCAACCGCTGCGCTTCCTCGACCATCTCCTCGATCGTGTTCTGCCCGTCGGTCCACGTGGTCTGCGTTTGGAGGTCGCCGCGCAGGTCGCCGTACGCAACCAGCTTCGGCAGCTTCCCGGCCATGGCCGCTTCGATCTCTCCCGTGTTCTCGCGAATCTCGGGTGGGATGTAGGGCAGGCCCAATACCTTGTACACTTCCTCTTCGGTCTTGCCGGCAATCGCCTTGTCGCCGCGGAAAACGCCATACTCGTTCAGCTTCAGCTTTTTCTCGATGGCCAATCGGCGCAGCGCGACGTTGTGGTCCTTGCTGCCGGTGAAGTAATTCAACGCCGCGCCGAAGCTGTCCTGCGGCACGACCCGCACATCGACATCCATGCCGGTGTGCAACTTGATGCTCGACTTCGTCTGGCCCTTGCCGTGGACGTGGATGACTTCGGGCATGCTGACGAAGAAGTCCATCACGGCATCGGGCTTGGCCGAAATCACCAGGATATCCCCGTCGCCGACGGTCTCCTTGCGGCGCCGGATGGAACCGGCAACGGCAACCTGTTTGACGCCCGGAATCTTCTGCAGGCGCGCCTCGATCTCCGCAATCAACGGCAACACCGCGCCGAGCGTGAAGCGGCCGGTGCTTTTCTTGACGAAGCCGATCCCCTTGATAATCTTCTGCTCGCTCTTCTCACCGAAGTGAGGCAGGTCGCGGATCTTCCCGGCCAGCGCGGCTTTCTCCAGGTCGTCGACCGTCTTGATGCCCAACTCTTGGTAGAGCACCTTGATCATCTTCGGCCCCAAGCCTTCGATGGCCGTGAGGCCGGCGAGGTCCACCGGCACCTTACTCCGGAGCTCTTCATAATAGGGGAGCGAGCCGGTTTCGATCAGCGTGACAACCTTCTCGCCGATACTCTTGCCCACCCCCGGGATGTCGCAGATCGCCTTCAGACCGCCGCGCCGGTAGACCTCCGTCAGCGGTTCGTCGACCGCTTCGATGGCGTAGGCCACTTTCTCGTAGGCGCGGGGCTTGAACTGCACGCCTTCCATGTCGAGGTAAATGGCGATCTCGCGCATGATGCGCGCAATGTCAGCGTTGCTCATAGCCATTCCAGATCATGCGGCCCGGTCGGAATTGTACCTTCATCCGCCAGCCAGGCAAAGGGGCGGAAGATCGACTGCCCGAACACTCGCGGTGGTTATCGGTCAGGTATTCCAGCAGGCTCCACAAATTGAAACAGCATGAATCGAAATCGGCCGACCCGTTACACAGGCGGAGAAGGCGGGAGGTCCCACGGGCAAAACCCCGGGAGGCGAGATTTGACGATTGAGCTGAAAATGCCTGAAAGTGTTGCGAGAGAGGCTGGCCGGGCGTGCGGGGGTCATCAGAAAACGTCGCGGCGACAAGTCGCGGCTTCGCGTGAAACTCGACAGAGGTGCGTTTCCGGGGTTTTTCTACAAGCTCGTTAGACCGTGTCAGTTTGCCCGGGAAGGGAATGGGCTGGGCAACTTGCATCGACCGGGAGCATGCAGTATATCCATTGTATCTACAGGGAGGTGTAGCCATGCGCGCCCAGGTGCAGAAGTGGGGCAACAGTCTGGCTTTGCGAATTCCGAAGGCATTTGCAGAGGAGACGCAAGTGAAGCAAGGCTCAATCGTCGAACTCACTGTCGAGGAGGGTCGGCTGGTTGTCGTGCCAAAACGAAGGAAGCCCGTCACTCTGAAGAGACTGCTCTCCGGGGTAACCCGTCAGAACGTTCACGGCGAAACGGACTCCGGTGCACCGATTGGCCGGGAAGTTTGGTGATGGCAGCCAGGTACGTCCCCGATCGCGGCGACGTGGTGTGGATCGAGTTCAACCCGCAGGCTGGACACGAGCAAGCGGGGCGTCGGCCGGCCCTCGTCGTGTCG
>DASVHW010000044.1 GCA_036382395.1 Candidatus Binatia bacterium
TTCACTGCTTAGTCAAAGTAGTAGAAGAATTTTGGATAAGTGTTGAGTTCAGCCTTTAGTCTAAAGACATTTTTTCTGGCCAAAATTCGGCTTACTTCGCTTTCGGGATCAAGAAGATTGCCGAACTTGCGTGCGCCCACCGGACAAACCTCGACGCAAGCCGGATAGCGCCCCGAGCGGGTGCGCTGAACGCACCAGGTGCATTTCTCGACAACACCGCGCATACGCGGGCGATTGCCCATGTAGTGCGTGACCGGGTTCATTTCTTCCTTGGGTAAATTCGGAGTGGTAAAGTTGAAACGGCGTGCCCAGTAGGGGCACGCGTCAATGCATTGCTTGCAGCCAATGCACCAGTTGTAGTCGATCACCACGATGCCGTCCGGCTCGCGATAAGTCGTCCGCACCGGGCAGACCTTGACGCAGGGCGGCTTTTCGCACTGCATGCAGGCCATCGGCATATACAAGGCATCCTTCTCGGGAACCTGTTCGGGCCGATAGTAATTCTCACCTTCCAGCGTGACCCCGGCGGCGCTGTAGGCATTGCCGCCCACCTGAATCCCCGTGTCGCTGGGGTAACCCTTGTTCATTTTTTCCTGGGTGAACTCACCCTTTTTCATTTTCAGGACTTGAATCCACTCAATTTCTTTTCCCTTGTGGGATTCATCGCCGCGCGACTGATTATTTTCCTGGACACAGGCCTTCACGCACCGGCGGCAACCGATGCATTTCTGAATATTCAGTGCATAGCCGAATAACACCCCCTCCTTTGCTGGCGTGGTGTCGACCGTGACCGGCTTGCCGTACTCGCTCGAGTAGCGCATCTCCAGCCGGGCTTTCGCCTGCGCCTTCTCCTTGTCGGTCATCAGGCGATAGTTGCCTTGGAACCACTCGGCCCACTCCATCTTCGCCTGGGCGTCATCGGAGTTGGTCAGCAGTGCTGCGGCGCCCATTAGGGAAGCGATGCCGAGGCCGCCCGCGTCTTTCAGAAAACCGCGCCGCGAGGAATTGACCGTCCTTCCGGGCTTCTTCGCCTGCCCCAGCCGGGATTCGCGCTGCGATGGCGGCTCCTTGTCAAGGTCGACGCGGGAGGCTTTTTTTTCTTGTGGCACCATTTTTCCTGATGTGGCTCAACTGTTAGGTCGTGGGAGCGGGCGCGCGGTAACACCGGTAAGAACTACGGCACTCATGCCCGCAACGCCGCCAGCCAAGGTTGTCGCTACGACGCGGTCGCGGCGGTGGCAATTAGTCAGGACCGATTGGCAAGCTCGACCAGATCCTGAACATCTCCCCCCCGATTCTTGACCAACCAATGCGTTAGATCGCGGCTCGACAAAAGTGCTTCCACCTTGCCGTTTTCCACAATCGGCAGGTGCCGGAAATGCTTCTTGGTGACTAACTCCATCGCATCGTCCACGGTCATCTCGGGCGAGACGCAGTAGGGATTTGTCGTCATTACCTCGACGACTCTAGTATCGCGGGGATCGCGGCCGGCAGCCAGCACTCTGCTCAGCGCATCCCGCTCGGTGAAAATGCCGACCAGCTTTCCGCTATCCATGACGGTCAGGGCACCGATTTTGTTGTCGGTCATCTTGCGTACACACTCCACTACCAGAGCATCGGCTTCCACTGAATGTGTCGTGCCGGCTTCATCACTTAGTATTGTCTGCAAAGTGGCTGCGTGCTTGTCCGGCAATTGCCTGAAGCACACAAAGACGACGGTGACAATCGTGCTCAGAACAAGCACGTACAGTCCCGCTTCTCCAACGAACATCTGTGCGTCCTCGACCTGCAAAGCAAACGCCGCGGGGGAAAACAGTGCGAATCCGATAACGGCGGCCGACCTATCAAGAAGCTTTCTCATCGCTAATCTCCTCTGCGGAAGGGTTGACGACTAACCTGGCTCTCGCCTTGCGTCCGGCCTAAGGGCTCCGGCCCAGCGTTGCGAGCAGCCATCCATTCGAATTGCGCGCGACACTCCTGCGGCCCGGCAACCAGAACCGAGGCAGTAGCCAAATCAAGCAGTTTGGGTATACGCTCCATGCCAAGACCTTTGTTCACCGTGCCCCCCCGTGCTGCTCCTCAGGTGCGCCTTGCAATGCGCTCGCGCCCTCCGATGCATTGCAATTGACACTATCATGTGCAAAGCCCGGTGATTGCACCAGAGGCGATGGTCATGAATTGGCAGGGACATTGGTCCTTTTTGCGACGGGACCTAGGTCGATAGACGCCCAGAATGTGCTTGTTATAATTTGTTTCACCACTACCACGATCTCCGGCGGCCGCCATGAGCTTTTCCGTTCGAATGAGCCTCACCCACAAACCGCTGGTCAGCGGGTTCGCCGTGCTGCTGGTCGGGATGCTGGCGTTGGGCACCTGGCTCAGCGGGGCGATTGAGAAAAGAATGATTCGTCACGAAGGGGAGCTGTTCACCCTGTATATGGACAGCGTCCTCTCCGACCACGCTCAGACCCTCGCCAGCGGCGGGTTGCTGAGCGATGCCGACATGCTTGCGCTGGACAAGCTGCTTCACGGAACGATGCTCGGAGAGCGTATCGTGGCATTCAAGTTGTGGTCACGCGACGGACGCGTCCTCTATAGCACTGATCTCACCCAGATCGGTCTGCAATCTGCGATAACACCCGCCCTTGCCGCCGCGTTTCGGGGCGAGACGCAATCGCGGATGGTCACACTCGAGGATGAAGAACGCCGGCTCCAGGGCGCGCACGGGTCGGAGCTCATCGAAATCTACGCGCCGGTACACCAAGCGAAAAACGGATCGATCCTGACGGTTGCGCAGATCCACCAGATGACCGATGCCCTGGACCAGGTCGTCGGCACGGCCCGGCTGCAAAGCTGGATGGCGGTGATCGCGGCAGCGACAGTCATGTATCTGTTGCTTGCCGCCCTGATCATGCCCGCGAGCAACACCCTCATCGCCCAGAAGCAGCAACTGCAGGAGAAAGTCTCCCAGCTCACGAACCTGTTGGCGGAGAAGGAGCAGGTCCATGAGCGGGTGGCCCGCGCCGCAGGAGGCACGACAGCGCGCTACGAGCGCTCGCTGCACCGTATTGCGGTCGATCTGCACGATGGCCCGGTCCAGGGAATTGCCCTTGCGGCCATGCGCCTGGAAACATTGGCGGACATGTGCCGCGCCTGCAGCTCGGCGATCGGCGCGAAGTCCACGGTGGCCGACGATTTCAAGAGACTTCAGGAAGCGCTGAATTCGGCGCAGCAAGACGTGCGGTCGCTTTCCAAGGGGCTGCACTTGCCCAATATCGAGGAACTGTCTCTGGCCGACGTCGCGCGGCGCGTGGTGCGCGACTACAAGCGCTCCTCTGGAATGGACGTCGAGCTGACAATCAACAACGTACCTGAGGACGGGCCGCTGCCTGTCAAGATCACCTTGTTTCGTCTTCTGCAAGAGTCGCTGGCCAATGGATTCCGCCATGGCGGCGCAGTAAAGCAGCACATCGTACTGGGCACCTCGGACAGCCTGCTGCAGGTTGTAGTGCGCGACGAAGGAAAAGGCTTCGATACGCATGCCACGGAAACCGAGGGCCACCTGGGTCTCGAAGGCATGCGGGAGCGCGTCGAGATTCTGGGTGGAACGTTTTACGTATGGAGCGCTGTAGGTCAGGGAACGGTGGTGCGGGCCGATATACCCTTGACGGGCGGCGAGGGCGCATGACTGAACCCATCCGCATCGTTATCGCCGACGATCATCCGCTGTTCCGCGAGGGCGTTTCCCACTCGCTTGCCGCCGAGCCCGATCTCGCGATCGTGGGGCAGGCGGAGAGCGGCGAGGAAACGCTGCGCCTTGCCATGGATCTGGCCCCCGATGTCGTTCTGCTCGACATCGGCATGCCCGGCTGGGGAGGGTTGGCAACAGTGCAGAAGTTGTCGCAAGCATGCCCGGCAACGAAGGTCGTGATGCTGACCGCTTTCGATGACGAAGACCGGTTGCTCGCAGCGTTCAAAGGCGGCGCACGCGGTTACGTGGTGAAGGGCGTGGGGGTACGCGATCTGGCCAATATCGTGCGCTTGGTAGCTGCCGGAGACGTGTACGTTTCGCGCTCGCTCGCCGCCAGCTTGCTGAGCGAGCTGACAGGGACGCGGCCGCAGGACCCGTTAAGCGAGCTGTCGGAGCGCGAGAGTAATATCTTGAACCTGGTGGCCGAAGGCCTGACCAATCGCGAGATCGGAGAGCGCGTGCATCTCGCGGAGAAAACGGTCAAGAACCACATGACGAACATACTCGGCAAGCTGTGCGTGCGCAGCCGTGTCGAAGCCGCGTTGCTCGCCACCCGGCGGAATGAGCGGAAATAGTGGAAAGAGTTGTGTAGTGAGCAAGCAAGTGCGCGTGGACCGGCGTCTATCTCTTGCCAACATAGCGAGGCGTATTGCAACGGTAGTGGTTTGTTCTTCCCTCGTGCCGGCCGCAGCGCAAGCGGCGAGCGCAGAAGAGCGTGAGCGCGGCGGCAAGGAAGTCGTGGAGACGGTGTGCGCCGTCTGCCACAGCACAGGCGTGAATGGCGCCCCGAAAATCGGCGATCGGAAAGCATGGGCGAAGCTCGCGTCTCAGAGTCTCACCAGCCTCACTGGAGTCGCGCTCAAGGGTGTCCGCAAAATGCCGCCGCACGGCGGCAATCCCGATCTTAGCGATACCGAAATCGAGCGCGCCATTACCTACATGGTCAACCAGTCGGGCGGCGATTGGATCGAGCCCGTCACCAAGCTCGCCTCTGCTGCCCAGCGCGGCGGCGGGGAGGTCGTGCAGGCGTACTGCGCCAAGTGCCACCAAACCGGCGCAATGGGCGCGCCCAGGATCGGCGACCGGGCTGCCTGGATCCCGCGGCTCAAGCAAGGATTCGAGTTCGTGGTCCGTTCCGCGATCAAGGGGCACGGGCCGATGCCTTCCCGTGGCGATGTGGCCAGCCTTACCGATACTGAAATTCGAGCCGCGATCGCCTATATGATCAACGGAGGCATCGCCACGACGACCAGGCCGTCGGTTGTACCCACTGCAGGACCCGACCCCAATCGTCAGATCAACGACGGGGCGGAAAAACATCCAGGCATTGTGAGGTGGCTGCGGTCGTTTTGGACGCGGATTTGGGGGAATTCCGAGATACCGAAACAAGGGGCTGAAAATGGGCCCATGAGGCGATAAGTCAGGGATTGCGATGCTCTCGCCGGAAGGAGCTCGCGGCGCGACCGTTTCGACGTCCCCTTTGCCTACTTCCGGCCTCAGGCAATTGTCTACCCGATATCGAGCCGGCGCTCGCCGCGCACCTGCTCCACCTTCACTTCTTCGGTCACCGTGCCGCGCGAGGCATTGCGCGCCTGGCCGCTCAGCACCAGCTCGCGCAGCTGCGCGATCCGGTCGCGGTGCGACTTGGCGAGCGGCACCATGTCGCCCGCGGCGGCCACCAGATCGGCGGTCTCGATTTCGCGCTTGCCGTCCATGAACGCGGGGAACATCGCATCATTCACCACCGCCTCCAGCTCCGCCCCCACGAACCCCTCGGTGGCGCGCGCGATCTTCGGCAGGTCGAAGCGCTGCCGGATCATGGTGATGCCCTTGCGCTCCAGGTGCACCTGCAGGATCTGCTCGCGCTCCTG
>DASVHW010000045.1 GCA_036382395.1 Candidatus Binatia bacterium
CCAGCTCGTGCCAGTTCAATCTGGTCGTGGACACTCCACGACGTGCACGACCCTCAGTCGTAGACCGCGAGCACTACCCCCTGGCAGTCCCTGCCGATCTCCACCAGGAGTTCTCGCGGCGCCTCCAGCGACGGCACGCCCTTGTTGTATTGCTTGGCGACGATTCCGAAGCGGGCCTGTAGGGTCCCGGCCAGCCGCTGCAGCAACGCGTCGGCGTTGGGCTTGTTGTTGCTCAAAAAGCCGATGGTCTTGCCGGCCAGATCCCCCAAACGCGTGCGGCGCTCTGCCATCGGGGGTGGCGGCACGGAAACCGGATTCAGTGCGATCAGCGTCATGGCGCCATGATACGGCAACGATGCGACGGGCGTCCAGGGATGTGAGCCCTTGACCGTGTCCGAGTCATTTGATGGGGTGTCCCTTCGAGACGCGACGGCGGCGTAGAGGAGAGAGCTTGCGTGGACTTCCAACTGGCCGAACAACAAGAACTGCTCCAGCAAACCGTGCGGAAGTTCGCGCAGCAGGAGTGCCGCGAAGCCGCCGCCGTGTGGGATCGGACGGGTGCCCTGCCGGACGCCGCGCTCATCGGGAAAATGGTGCGGATGGGACTGATCGGCATGTGCTTGCCCGAAGCGTACGGTGGTGGCGGGCAGGAGTTGCTGTCCGCCATTCTGTGCATCGAGCAGCTCGCGGCCGTGTCGCCGCTGGCCGCGGCGGCCGTGTTCGAATCCAACGTCGGGCCGGTGCGTGTCATCGAGCACTTCGGCAGCGAAGCCCAGAAGGCGCGCTGGCTGCCGCCGGTGGTGCACGGCAAGCTGCAGATCTCGATCGGGATGACAGAGCCGGAGGCCGGCAGCGCCCTGACCGATCTGCGTACCCGGGCCGACAAGTGCGACGGCGGCTATCGCGTCAACGGGCGCAAGTGCTTCTGCACCGGCGGCGGCCACTCCGGGGCCTACATGGTCTACTGTCGCGTCGGTGATGTGCCCGGTCCCAAGGGGATCGCCGGGCTGCTGATCGAAAAAGGCGCCCCCGGTCTCACTTTTGGAAAGCAGGAACAGTTCATGGGCCTGCGCGGCTTCCCGAGCTCCGACTTGATCTTCGAGGATTGCTTCGTCCCCGAGGAGAATCTCATCGTGCCTGCGGGCGGCTTCGCCATGCTCATGCAGTGCTTCGACATCGAGCGCTGTGGCAACGCCACCATGGCACTCGGCATCGCCACCGGGGCACTCGAGTTCGCGGTTGAGTACGCCCAGCAGCGCCAGACCTTCGGGAAACCGATCTGCGAGCGGCAGGCGATCCAGATGATGCTTGCCGATATGGCGACACGCGTCGATGCCGCGCGGCTGCTCGTCTACCGCGCCGCGGTCAATGCCAGCAAGGGTCTTCCGTCAATCAAGGAAACATCGATGGCGAAGGT
Source organism: Candidatus Binatia bacterium (assembly GCA_036382395.1). NCBI lineage: Bacteria > Candidatus Binatota > Binatia (SeqCode) > Binatia bacterium. The sequence continues at coordinate 1,418 of DASVHW010000045.1, forward strand.
CTTTGCCAATGAGACGGCGAAGGCGGTCACCGACATGGCCATGGAGATCCTCGGCGGGTATGGCTACTCCACGGAGTATCCGATCGAACGTATGTTGCGCGACAGCCGCGGCTGGCCCATCGCCGGCGGCACGCTGCAAATCCAGAAGATCATCATCGCGTCGCTGGTGTGCGGGCGGCGCTTCGATCAACGCAAGTGACCACCGAAGGCGACGCCATGCCGTCAGTGAACATATCGATTTCCCGCCGCCAGCTCCTGCAAGTTGGCGTGGTCGGTTCCGCGGTCCTATCGACTGCTGGTCTTCTCGGCGGCGCCGGGCAGATCTTTGCCGCTGCACCGGCCGGCGGTGAGTTCCTCGCGCTGTCATCGGCGGGGCGTGATATTCTCCGCGCCATTGCTCCTGTGGTGCTGGAAGGCTCTCTGCCCAGTGACGCCGCGGAACGCGCCGACAGCGTCGAGCAGGTGCTCCGAGCCGTCGATTTCTACCTGGCGCACCTTCCCGAGTCGGTGCATGCGGAAGCCGAGCAAGCTTTCTCGCTGCTGAGCTTGGCTCCCGTTCGCATTCTGCTGGCAGGAGTATGGCAGCGCTGGCCGGAGGCGGCGCCTGCCGAGGTTGCCAAGTTCTTGAACGGGTGGCGTGGGAGTTCTTTCGAGCTGTTGCGCAGCGTCTACGTGTTCCTGCAGTCGATGGTGTCGATCGGTTGGTACGATCAGCCTCGCGCCTGGGTACCCATGGGCTACGCTGGACCGCCAGCCTCTTCGCTTTCTCTCCCTTTGGGAGAATCCCATTCCGCTCCCTTTCCCTTTGGGACTGTTGATAAATGACCGGCCGCTGGTTTCGTATACCGTATTTTCCGCGTAGTTCCGTAGCGGCGCAGCATGCTGCGCCCCTACTTTCAGAGAAAATCGACAGCCTCCTCTGGGAGAGGGTTGGGGTGAGGGCTCATCTGTACGTATGACACACGAAATCTATACGGGCAGCCGCCTCGAAGCGGACCTGACATTGGCCGGTGACGTGGTGATTGTCGGCACGGGTGCGGGTGGTGGTGTCTGCGCGGAGATCCTTGCCCGATCCGGGTTCCGCGTCGTGATGGTCGAGGAAGGCGCCTACTGGACGGCGCGGGACTTCACCCTGCGCGAGGTGCCGAGCTTTGCGCGCTTCTACTTCGAAGGCGGCGTGCGTCAGACCAAAGACAAGGGCATCGGTGTCATGCAGGGCCGCGCCGTGGGCGGGTCGACCACGGTGAACTGGACCAGCAGCGTGCGGACGCCATCGCAGACACTGCGGTATTGGACCGACACGTACGGACTGAAGGGCTTCACGCCCGAGGCCATGGCCCCGTGGTTCGAAGTGATGGAGCAGCGCCTCAATGTCCACCCCTGGACGGCGCACAACGAGAACAACGCGCTGCTGGCGCGCGGCGCGGCAACACTCGGCTGGCGGTACGAGGCGCTGCCGCGCAACGTCAAGGACTGCCCGGGGCTTGGGTACTGCGGCTTGGGCTGCCCGATTGACGCGAAGCAGAGCATGCTGGTCACCACCATCCCTACCGCGCTCGACCATGGGGCGGTGCTGCTGACGCGGGTGCGGGCAGACCAGGTGGATATTCGTGGCGACCGGGTCTTCGGGATCACCGGCGTGGCGCTCGACGACCGCGGCGTCCGCTTGACCGGACGGCGGGTCCGCATCGATGCGCCGTTCGTCATCGTGGCCGGCGCGGCGATCAACAGCCCGGCACTGTTGCTCCGATCAAATGCGCCGGACCCGTATGCGAGGCTGGGAAAGCGCACCTTTCTGCAGATTCACAACTATTCGATCGCCATCATGCCGGAGCTGGTCGATGCCTACGTCGGCGCACCTCAATCCGTGCATTCGGACCAGTTTCTCTGGCGTGACGGTGTGACGGGCCGCGCCGGCTACCACATTGAAGCGGTCGGCACCCAGCCGGCAGGAACCATGAATTTCCGCAAAAGTATCGGTCCGGAACTGGCTCAGGCGGCAAGCCAGTATCGGCGTACGCACATCCTGGTGTCGCAGATCCGTGATGGATTCAGCGAGGCGAGTCCGGGTGGGACGGTGACGCTGCGCAGCGACCGCCGCGGCCTGCTCGACTACCCGATCACAGAGTATATCCGGGATGGCATCCGCAGCTCATATCTGTCCATGGCCGAGTGCCAGTTCGCCGCCGGTGCGGCCACGGTCATGCCGGCCAACATGGACGCACAGCCCTACACAACCTGGGCGGAAGCGCGTGCGGCGATCGCGAGTTTGTCGCTGCGCTCGCCGAACACCGTGGTGAATTCCACCCACCCGCTGGGCGGCTGCGCCATGGGTGAAGATCCACACGTCTCAGTGGTCAACAGTGACGGCTGGTATCACCACCTCCGGAACCTGGCGGTCATCGACGGATCGACCTTTCCGACCAGCGTGGGTGTCAACCCGGGCCTGTCCATCTATGCCCTTGCGGCGCGCCAAGCCACGACACTCGTCGCCGCCTTGGGGCGGACCGTGCCGGAGGAGTATCGAGTCGGATGACCCACGAGGAAGTCCTCTCTCAGCTGACCGGTCCGGGGGGCCCGTTCGAGCTCACGTTCGAAAACGTTCGCGGCCTGCCGATGAAAAACTTCGCCGGGCGCCAGCGATCGCTGCGCGAGAAGGTGGAGACCGCCGGCAACTATGGCGACCGTGAGTTTCTGGTCCAGGGCTCCCGGCGCATCACGTACGGTGAGTTCCGGCGCTTGGTGTGGGGGACGGCACGCCGGCTCAAGGCGCTCGGGTTCCGGCGCGGTGATCGGCTGGCCATCCTGGCCCAGAATAATGTGGACTGGGTCATCACGTTGTTCGGCGCAACCTGCGTGGGCGGGGTCGTCGTCGGACTGAACGGCTGGTGGGTGCAGGACGAGATCGCCTATGGCCTCACCGATTCCGGCAGCCGCTTTCTGCTCGTTGACGACCGCCTCTTCCCCCGCGTCCGCGAATTGATCGGCCAGATCCCGACGCTCGAGCGTGTCTTCTGCATCGGGGCTACGGCGCCGGCCGGCACCCAGCCTGTTGCTGATCTCATTGCCGAACACGACGAGTCCCCGAATGACCCGATCGATGAGGACGATCCCTTCGTCATCCTCTACACCTCCGGCACCACCGGCCGGCCGAAAGGTTGCATCACCACGCACCGCGGCACGATCGCCCAGGTTCAAGGCATCATCGTCCACGGCATGGCAGGCGCGATGCTCGGCGGTGCGAGCCCGCTTCCGACCGACGGCTCACAGCCGGCGGGGTTGATCACCTCACCGCTGTTTCATGTCGCCGGGCTGCACACGGGCCTGTGTACTGCCATGACAGCAGGCGCCAAGATCGTCTTCACCGAGGGCCGCTTCGATCCGGAACAGGTACTGGCCCTCATTGAGCGGGAGCGGATCAGCACCTGGGGCGCCGTGCCGACGGTGCTGCACCGGGTGATCAACTGCCCGCAGGTCAGTCAGTACGACGTCTCGAGCCTGACCCGCATCTCCGTGGGCGGGGCGCCACTTGCTCCGGAAACGCTGGAAAGGGCCAGAGCAGTGCTCCCGGTCGAACCCAGTATGGCGAACGTG
>DASVHW010000046.1 GCA_036382395.1 Candidatus Binatia bacterium
CACCTCCAGGGCTCGGCCACAGCCATGGCCATGATAGATGGGCACGACTTCGGGGACCGCCTTGGCGATCAGGCGCACCACGCCGTTGGCGCAGGAGACGGATGGAATCACCACGACGTGGTTTCTGATGCCGACCGACCCGTCGGGTCTTTCGTATCCCAGGAATGTCTCCACCTTTTCACCTTCCTTTTTTCTCTTTGATATCCAGATTATGGCTATGGACCCATCCGCCTTTGGTTATCAGCTCTTTGGCTTCGCCGATGATCTCGCCGTACTTGATGACCTCCGCGTTCAAGGCAATGTCCATCAGGGCCACCTTGTGGCTGTAGGGAATATCAGTCAAAGCAGCGAATTTCCGACCGTCCGACAGACAAACGTTCTCGCCCTTCTGGATGTCCTCCAGGGCGATGGCCACATTGTCTTTTGGATTAATCACAATGACGTTTGGTTTCACTTCTGCCTCTCCTTCTTTTACATGGCGATTGCGGAGGTCAGTGTCACCATCAAATACCTGCTGCCTGCAGCATCATTGTCTTCCGCTGGCTCGCGTGGCGCGCGGGCGGGTGCGCTTGCGGCGCCCGGCTGCCACCGGCCGCGCCAGCGCGGCGACGATGAAGTCCACGAGCGCGCTCTCCGCCGCCGCCTCGTGGATTACCTGCGTTGGATGCGGGTCCCAGTGTCGGTCCACCGCCCAGTGAAAAATGGTCTCCAGCATGAGCCGCGCCGTCACGGCTGGCTCGTGCACCGGCCGGAGCGCGCCCTCGCGCACCCTCGCCTCGAGGTATCGTCGCAGGAGGGCCACGGTCCCGCGCCGTACCCGCTCGAACCACAGTGCGGCAATGTCGGGGAAGTCTCGAGCCGACTTGTCAATCAATCGGATGCGCACTCGTTCTCCTGAAAGCGCCCGGTAGAGTTGGCGCACGATTCCTTCCAGCTCAACACGCCCGTCACGGGCAGCAGGTCGTCGGGCCTGCGTCAGCGTGGGCAGGAATTCTTTGCGCTCGATCTCATCGCGCACGTGGGCGAGCGTCGCTCCCGACCTGGGGGTTGCAATGGGCAGCTGCGGAGGGGCATCGAGCGGCTTGCCGGCGTAACGCAGGACCGCATCGAAGAGGGCTGCCTTGCTCTCGACGTACAGGTACAGCGTTCCCTTGGCGACGCCGAGGGCTGAGGCGATCTCCTCCATTTGCGTTTGCCGGTACCCGCGTTCGATGAACACTCGGGCGGCGCAGTCGATCAGGTCCTGAAGCCTCTTCTCCGGGATGCGTCGAGCCATGTCAGGTCCATTATCATAACTGACCCAGTCAGTCACTCATAACTTCAGTCCACCCTTGCGCGCCGCGCCTCGATGCTCAAGTCGTTTGTGCATCCAGTGCCGCGTCATTATGATGCGCGCCGATTATCGGGATCCGCGATCGCCGCACCCGGTGTCCATGAGAGAGGAACGAGCATGACGACCACAGCGCAGCGTTACGCCATTTCGCATTGGCCGGATACGGACGAACTCATCGCCAAGGGGCACCGACTGGTGTCCGCGCCGCCGCGCCCGATTCGACGCGACAAGATGCAAGACTACCTCGCCTACTTCGAAACCCGCTGTGCAGGCTCGAAAGCGTCGACGGCGGAAGCGGCGAAGTCCATTCCCGGCGGCGTGCAGCACAATCTGGCGTTCAATTACCCGTTCCCGCTCAACATCGCCCGCGCCGGCGGCGCGTACTTGTGGGACGTGGACGGCAACCGCTACGTCGACTTTCTGCAGGCGGGCGGCCCGACGGTGCTGGGCAGCAACTACGCTCCGGTGCGCGAGCAGGTCATCAAGGTGCTGAACGCGTGCGGACCGGTCACCGGCCTGTTCCATGAGTACGAGTACAAGCTCGCCGTCGTCGCCGGCGCGATCGACAACAGCGCTGCCGCGGTTGGATCCGGTGCGGTCCGCGACTACCAGACCCACCTCTATATCGGGACATCGTCCTGGCTTGCGGCCCACGTTCCGTTCAAGAAGACCGACATCGTGTCGGCGCTGGCCTCGGTGCCGTGCGCCATTCCCGGCCGCTACCTGTTGACGGCGTTGCAGGCCACGGCGGGCGGCAACCTGACCTTTCTGCGCGACAAGATCCTCTACCACAAGGACGAGCTGCTGCAGGAGGAAGAGGTTCCCGACGTGTATCAGCTCATGGATCGGATCGCAGCCCGCACGCCGGCCGGCAGCAATGGCGTCCTGTACACGCCATGGATCTATGGGGAGCGGGCGCCGGTCGAGGACTCGAGCGTGCGCGCGGCGATCTTCAACCTGTCGCTGGAGAACTCGCGCGCCGACGGAGAAATCAGCGAACGGCACGCTTGGCCCTTCAGTGCGCTAGGTGAGGAGCCGGATCGCCCACCAGCCGTAGATCAGAACCTGGACGAAAAACAGGCTGGCACGAATCTGGACGGCGGGCACGCTCGTCGACGCGATGTGCGTCAGCGACTGGCCAATGCGAGCGTACAGAACCCACATTGCCAGCGGATCGGTCACCTCGAGCCGGCCGGCGAGGCTCGCGCCGAGGGCGATCGCCGCGAACAGCGGCAAGGTCTCATAGCAGTTGTCGCGCGCGCGGGTGAGCCGGCGCCCGATGGGATCGAGGTCGGAGCCATCCGTGGCAAAGGTGTTTGCCGCCTTCCGCCCCGACACCACGAGCCCGATCCGGTAAAGGCCGAGCCCGAGGCTGAGCAGCGCAAACCAGCCAGCGAAGCCGACCAGCGCAGTGGCGGTTGCTCCCATGCTTCCCTCCTTGCGAGTTGGCGCCCGGCTCCGCTGCGGGCGCGTACGTTTGCTGCCTACATCTTCCGCCGACCTGGAGCAAACGGATCGAGCCGATGAGCACAAGACGTCCGCATCACTGGCCTGACGACGCGAGGCGCGCGCAGGTTTGGGTCGGCGAGGCGAGTGTCGTTTTCGGTGCCGTTTTGTGCCACAATACTACGTCAATGGGAAAGGGGGTCGCTAAGTGCGACATCTCTGGGTAGCAAGCGGGATTCTGGGTTTGGAATTTCGCGCCAACTGTATACTCCGCTTCGTTTGGATCACCGTCCTATCCGTAGGGAGGAACCCATGAAAAGAGGGCTCGTCTTCAGCCTGTTTCCATTCCTCGTTGCCGTGTTCATCTCTCTCCTGTGCAGCACCGCTCGGGCCTCCGACGATTACCAGGACAAGGAGACTCGTGAACTCGTTGCCCTGGTGAAGGACGCGGCGGAGCTGGTCCACGCCAAAGGGGAAGCGGCCTTTACCGATTTCCGCGTCTCCGGCAGCCGCTGGCGGCTGGCAGAGACGTATATTTTTGTGCTCGATCCCCAAGGGAACATGCTGGTCCATCCCGATCCGGCGATGGAAGGCAAAAATGAACTGGACCTAAAGGACATCAACGGGAAACCCATCATCCGGGGACTCATCGGTGCCGCCACGACGTTCCCCAGCAAAGCGGAAGGCTGGTACCACTACCAATGGCCTGTTCCGGGCGGGATTCTTCCCCGATGGAAAAGCAGCTACGTCCGGCTCGTGGCTGCTCCGTCAGGCAGAAGCTACGTCGTCGGTAGCGGCATGTACAACGACCGCATGGAAAAGAGCTTTGTAGTGGATGAGGTGAAGGACGCCGTCGGACAGATCGAGAAGAATGGCGCGGCGGCTTTTCCGCTCTTCCATAACCCGACAGGTCCCTTCATCGCCAAGGACGCCTACATTTTCGTCATCGACGCGAGTGGCGTCGATCTCGTCAACCCAGGCTTTCCGAACCTGGAGGGACGCAACCTTCTGGATCTGAAGGACACCCAAGGCAAGCAACTGATCCGGGAGATGCTCAAGGTGGCCCAAACCAGTGGTGCTGGCTGGGTCGACTATATGTGGCCCAAGCCGGGAGAAAGCGTCTCCACGCAGAAGTCGGCCTATGTAAGTAAAGCGAAGATGGGAGAAAAATGGGTGTTGGTGGGCTGCGGTGTGTATCTGGCCGATGCTCCCAAAGAGGCCCAGGCCGCCAAGAAGATGACCGCTCCGGAACTGATGACGCTTGTCCGCGAAGCAGCAGCAGTCTTGGAAACACAGGGCGAGGAGGCCTACCCCGAGTTTCGAAAGAAAGGGTCCAAGTGGTTCCGGGACGATACCTATTTCTTTGTC
>DASVHW010000047.1 GCA_036382395.1 Candidatus Binatia bacterium
GAACTCGATCTCCCCGGCTACGCTATTGGCGGGCTCAGCGTCGGCGAGCCCCGCCAACTGACTCGCGAGATCGTCGAGTCCACACTGGAGCATCTTCCGAAAGACAAGCCCCGCTACCTGATGGGTGTGGGCACGCCGGAAGAAATCGTCGCCTATGCCGGTCTCGGTGTGGACATGATGGATTGCGTGCTTCCCACGCGCGCCGCCCGCCATGGACTGGTGTTCACCTCGGAGGGCAAGGTCAATATCAAGAACGCCCGCTATGCCCAGGACGAGGGCCCGCTCGACCCGAACTGCGGGTGCAAGGTCTGCGCCCGCTATTCCCGCGCCTATTTGCGCCACCTGTACGCCACCGGCGAGATCCTCGGGCAGGTCCTGAATAGCGTCCACAACCTGGCCTACTACCTTGACACCATGCGCCAAGTGCGGCAATCTATAGAGCTTGGGGAATTCAGGAATTCCTTTCCGGTATCCGGTCTCAGAATTTGAAGTCCCCATGCCAACGGGAAGATCCGGCCTCGCTCCTCAAGCCGGGTGCCCTACCCTGACTGATTTTGGAAGGGTGGGCGTGGCGCCGGTGCCGGGGAGCTCCCGGGACCCTGCAGCGATCCACCCGTAGGAACAAATTGTTGCATCGGTGTGTGTGTGCCCCATCCTGACCGCTTTTGCAAGGGTGCTTGGGTGCCCCACCCTGACCGGTCTTGGAAGGGTGGGAGAAGCAGACACCAAATCCGCCGCGCCCTTGGTGAAGTATGGGACCGGAAAGGCACGAGGAGAACTCAGGAGTTGACCAGCTTGCAATCGATAACGGCAATCCTGGCCCAATCGACGGGCGGGGGCGGCGGCATGGTGATGTGGCTGCCCTTGATACTGATCTTTGTAATTTTTTATTTCCTGCTCATTATGCCGCAGCAGAAACGGCAGAAGAAGTGGCAGCTGATGTTGAACGAGCTCAAGACGGGTGACCGCGTCATGACGCAGGGCGGTATCGCGGGCACCATCGTCGCCCTGCGCGACACCTCGATTCATCTCCGCGTTCCGCCCGATAATCTGCGGCTGGAAGTGAGCAAGAACGCCGTCGTCTCCGTAATGGGACCGGAAGAATTGAAGAGCTAGTTGCTCGTTGCCAGTTGCCAGTCGTCAGCTGTTCCGGCGACTGAAAGCTGACAACTGACAACTGACAACTGACAACATGAATAAGACCTTACTCTGGAAAACAGTTTTCATTATCGCGGTAATGCTGGCTTTCCTTATCGGCATTATCGGGATTCCGAAGGGACTGAACGGCCAGTCGCTCATCGCCTCGATTCAGGACCGCATTCACCTTGGCCTCGACCTCAAGGGTGGTACTCACCTCATTCTCCAGGTCCGGGTCAACGAGGCGGTGAACTCCGACAGCGATCGCGCCATCGAGACGCTCAAAGAGCAGATGCGCGCCAAGAACATCGCCTACGCCGACGTCGCCAAGCCCGATCCGGTCAATAATTCCGATCGCGTCCTCATCAAGGGCGTTCCACCCGAATCGGCCGCCGACCTGCGCAGCGTCGTGCAGGACCGCCTTTCCGATTACGACCTCAGCTCCGGCCCGGAAAATTCCTGGGTGCTGGCGATGAAGCCGCAGACGCTCAAAGACATCAAGACGCGCGCCGTGGCCCAGGCCATCGAGACCATCCGCAACCGCATCGACCAGCTCGGCGTCAGCGAGCCGGTCATCGAGGAGCATGGTCTGGGTCAGTACCAGATCCTGGTACAGCTCCCCGGCGTTGACGATCCTGCCCGGGTCAAGCAGATCATGCAGTCCACCGCCATGTTGGAAATCCGGCAAGCGGTTGACGGGCCATTTCCCACCGAACAGGCGGCGCTCCAGGCGCACAACGGCATCCTCCCGCCGGACACGGTGCTGCTGCCCGAAGGTCCTCTGATGAAGCGCCGCGCCGGCAACACCCAGGACACCGGCGATCAGTTCTATATCGTTTCGCGTACCGCGGCCGTGAGCGGTCGTGATCTTCGTGACGCGCAGATGACGCGCGACGAGAACAACCGTCCCGCCGTCGGCTTCACCCTCACCGCCGAAGGCGGCCGCCGCTTCGCGCAGTTCACCGGCGCCCACGTCAACGACAAGCTGGCCGTCGTGCTTGACCACAAGGTCCAGCAGGTGGCTACCATCCAGGAGCAGATCCACGATCAGGGCCGCATCACTGGCAGCTTCTCCGAAGAAGAGTCCAAGGACCTTTCCATGGTGCTGCGCTCCGGCGCTCTGCCGGCGGGCATCACCTACCTGCAGGAGAGCACCGTGGGCCCCTCGCTGGGGGCGGATTCCATTCGCCACGGCGTGCTGGCCGCCGTCATCGGCATGCTCGCGGTCATGGTCTTCATGCTGGTGTACTACCGCGGCGCCGGCATCAACGCCGACCTGGCGCTGATCCTGAACCTGATCATCCTGCTTGGGTTCCTCGGTTTCAGCGGTGCTACCTTGACCCTGCCCGGAATCGCCGGCGTGATCCTGACCGTCGGCATGGGCGTCGATTCCAACGTGCTTATCTTCGAGCGTATTCGCGAGGAGTTGCGCAACGGTAAGACGGCTCCTTCCGCGGTGGAACAGGGATTTGGCCGGGCCTGGGTGACCATCGTGGATACGCACGTCACCACCATCGTCTCCGCCTTCATCCTGTTCATCTTCGGTACCGGCCCGGTGAAGGGCTTCGCCGTCACGCTGACCTTCGGTCTGCTGGCCAACCTGTTCACCGCCGTGTTCGTATCGCGCGTGATCTTCGACGCGCACGTGAACAACCTGAAGCGCGGCGACGCGCTGAGCATTTAATCGGTCGATGGCCGTTGGCCATCGGCTCGATCTGGGAACGGTTTTTGTTAGTGATTTGACTTGCCGGCCCTCGACCATCGACCGCCGGCCATCGACAAAGTAGGGCAATTCATGGAGTTTTTTCGGAACCCGAATATCCAATTTCTGAAGTACAAGTGGTACTTCCTGGCCTTCTCGCTGGTCTTCAGCCTTGCCGGCCTCATCTCGATGGGTGTCCGCAAGCACAACACTGGCGAGTGGGTCCCGCTGGGCGTTGAGTTCCGCGGCGGCACCGTGGTGTACGTGAAATTCACCCATCCGCCCGACAACAATGCCATTCGCTCCGCCATCGACAAATCCGGCCTGCACAACGCCCGCATCCAGCGCTTCGGCGAAGCCAAGAACAACGAAGTGCTGATCGCGCTCGATATCAAGGAGACCAGCGAACAGGCGCTCGACCAGGGCAAGAATCAGATCATCGGCGCGCTCGAACCGGTCACTCCTGCCGCCGGCAAGAAAGACCTCAACAACGCCAGCGCCCTCGACGTCTCCGAATTCCTGATGTCGAAGGACCCGCTGCACGCCGGTACCGACGCCGCCCAGCGCTATGCCGCCCTCGCCCAGCAGATCACCAGTTTCCGCGACAAGGACAGCGGCGGCGTACTCAGCTCCGTGAACGATGTTTCCCGCGGCGGTATCGCGGCGGAGGTGGTGGGCTCGCTCAACGATGGGTTCTACGTTTCCGACTTTGCCGTCCGTAACGTGGAAATCGTCGGCCCGCAGGTTGGACAGCAGCTCCAGACGCAGGCCAAGCTGGCCATTCTTTATTCGCTGCTCGGCATGCTCGTGTACTTGTGGTTCCGTTTCGAGCTGATTTACGGCGTGGCCGCCGTCGTCGCCTGCTTCCACGACACGCTCATCACCGTCGGCGCGTTTTCGCTTTTAAATATTGAAATCTCGCTCACCGTCGTCGCCGCCGTCCTCACCCTGGTCGGCTATTCGATGAACGACACCATCGTGGTGTTTGACCGAATCCGCGAGAATGTTAAACTGCTGCGCCGCGAATCACTGGCCGAGATTGTGGACCGCAGCATCAATCAGACGCTGAGCCGGACCGTGCTCACGTCGGGCCTCACGTTTTTGACCGTGTTGTCGCTTTTCCTCTTCGGCGGAGAGGTGCTGCACGGGTTCTCGTTGGCTTTGGTGATCGGTATCGTGATCGGCACGTATTCGTCGATCTTTATCGCTTCGCCAATGCTGGTTGCATACCAGGATTGGCGTTTGCGCAAAGCTCGACAGCCGGCCCAGGTGGCGGTAGCCTCCGGACGGCGCGACCGGGAAAAGGTACGGGCGAAAGGTTAAACCTTGGTCCTGTGCCGGTCGCATGGGTCCTTGGTGCCCCTCACGTCGGCGCTTTTCTGATGTGCGGGAAATGGGTTCAGGAGTTCTGGCGCGCCTTGCCGGGAGATGTCCGGGTCGCAAGAAAAAATCGGGGCACCTGCCCGACTGCAGGGAGCAAATTTCGCGTCCCCGGTGTCTAATGTAGACATTGGGACAGTCTGTACCGGAGAACAGGATTATGTTTGAAGACAGCCTCATCGAATCAGGCGGACGGTTCGGGGCAAAACGGCGTGGCGCTACTACCGTGGTCTCGTTCATTTTGCAGGGGATTCTGTTGGGAATCCTCATCCTGATCCCCCTGATCTACACGGAAGCGCTGCCCAGGCAGCAGTTAATGACCTTCCTCGTGGCCCCTCCCCCTCCTCCCCCTCCTCCCCCTCCGCCGGTTGCGGCGGCCGTGGTGAAGGTGGAGAAGATCATCAGCGAAGTTGATCAGGGCGCGCTGCGCACTCCCACCAAGATCCCGGAAAAGGTCAAGATGATCAAGGAAGAGGACACTCCTCCTCCAACCTCCGGTATTGGCGGCGTCGTCGGTGGCGTGCCGGGCGGCGTTCCGGGCGGCCAGATGGGCGGCGTGATCGGCGGCATCATCAGCTCGACTCCGGTGGCCGTGCCCAAGGTGGCGACTCCGACACGCGTTCGCGTTTCGCAGGGCGTCTCCCAAGGCTTGCTGGTCCACCAGGTGAAACCGACCTACCCGGCGCTGGCGCGCCAGGCGCGCATCCAGGGAACGGTGGTGTTGCAGGCCGTGATTGCCAAGGACGGCACCATTCAGAACCTGCATATGGTCAGCGGCCACCCGATGCTGGCGCCGGCGGCCATCGAAGCCGTGAAGCAGTGGCGCTACAAGCCCTACTTCCTCAACGGCGAGCCGGTGGAAGTCGAAACGCAGATTACGGTCAATTTCACGCTCTCCGGCTAACTGGGTGGCCCACCCTGGCGCCCGCGTTTGGCGAAGGGTGGGAGGCAAGACGATCCAGGCAGTATTTTCTCGGAGATATCTTTTTGGAGAAGCGGTGGCGGGCAGCTTAGGACCCGCCGCTGCCATCCTAACCAGCACAGGATTTGCAAGCTGCTGCCGGCAGCTTTCGCAAGCTTCTGGGTCTGGACGGTTTTAACCACCCTGCTGATGTGCAGAGACGGCGCTTCAGCGGGACGCTAGCAAGGCAAATCGCCGATTCGAAGTGTTTTGAGGAGGAAAAAGCAACTCATGCTCGTCACAAACTTGGCAACTGTGGTTTACTCGAATGCCCACACCGTCGCTCTCTGGATGTTCCAGGAAGCAGCGGTGTCATGGGATCCCATCTCGCTGTGGCATCAGATGGGCATTCTGGCAAAGATCGTCGTCATCATCCTGTTCATCATGTCAGGCTGGTCGATTGGCGTCATGATCGACCGCTGGATGGCGTTCAGCGCCGCCCGCAAGCAGTCGCGCGCATTCGCTCCGGCCGTCGCCGGCGCCCTGCGTGAAGGCAAGATCGACGAAGCGATCCGCGTCGCCGAACGTAGCAAGAAGAGCCACCTGGCGAAGGTCGTCACCGCCGGCCTGCAGGAATTCAAGGCCCACGGCGAAAGCAACGATATCCCGGGCGAGCAGATCGAAGCCAGCCTTCGCGCCCTCGAGCGCGCCGAAGCCATCGTCCACGCCGAACTGAAGCGCGGACTCGGTGGTCTGGCCACCATCGGCGCCACCGCCCCCTTCGTCGGCCTGCTCGGCACCGTGGTCGGCATCATCAACGCGTTCAAGGGCATCGCCGAGAACAAGGCGACCGGTCTGGGCGCGGTAGCCGGCGGCATTTCCGAAGCCCTGGTGACTACGGCCGTCGGCCTGTTCGTCGCCATCCCCGCCGTCATGATGTACAACTACCTGTCCGGCCGCGTGGAAGCGTTCGACGTCGAAATGGACAACAGCTCCAGCGAGCTGATCGACTACTTCCTGAAGCGTCGCGGCATGGCCCGGAAGTAACGGCGAACGTAACGCGCGAGCATGAGTTGGGTGCCCCACCCTGGCCGATTTTGCCAGGGTGGGGCGCCAAAGCCTGCCGCCGCGCGACACCTGCCGCATGGCCGGTAGCGAGGAAACATGGCAATCGCAAAGCGAATTATGGCAGTCAACTCCACCATCAACGTCACCCCGATGGTGGACGTGATGCTGGTCCTGCTCATCATCTTCATGGTCATCACGCCCATGCTGCAGAAGGGTGTCAGCGTGGACTTGGCCAAGACCAATAATCCGAGCCTGATGCCCGACGCGGAGAAGGAAGACGCGTTGCTGGTCGCAGTCACCCGCGACGGCAAGGTGTACTTCATCAGCGATCAGATTGCTCCCGATCAGTTGACCAACAAGATCAAGGACAAGCTGGCCAGCCGCACCGACAAGCGCGTGTACGTCCGCGCCGATGCCCGTGCCAAGTACGGCGTCGTGGCCGAAGTGGTCGATAACGTCCGCGCCGCCGGCGTGGACCAGTTGGGTCTGCTCACCGAGCAGCGCAGGCAGGGCGCGCCTCCGGCCCCGCCGTCGGCTACGCAGACTCCGGCGGCCCCGAAATAGGTTTGCTGCCCCACCCGCACTGCTTTGGGAAGGGTGGCTGAGATTAAGTAGTAGAGAGGATTTCTGTATGTCAATGACAGTTGGCTCGGGCGGCGGTCCTTCGGCGGACATGAACGTCACGCCCCTCATCGACGTCCTGCTGGTGCTGCTGATCATCTTCATGGTCATCACCCCAATGACGCCCAAGGGGCTCGATGCCCTCGTTCCGCAGCCACCCAAGGACCAGAAGCAGCAGACTACGCCCAACGATCGCACCGTCGTGGTCCAGCTCCTTCAGGGCGGCGGTGGCGGCCAGCCGGCCCTCAAGATTAATCAGGAAGACGTCACCTGGGACAAGCTCCAGGGCCGCCTCGAGGAGATCTACAAGACGCGCGCCGAGAAGGTGATGTTCGTGAAGGCCGATCCCGAGCTGTTCTTCGCCGATGTGGCCCAGGTCATCGACATCGCGCACTCCGCCGGCGTCGAAAAGGTCGGCCTGATCACCGCCAAGATCGAGCAGGGCGGATAACCATTGTGCGATTTACCGATTGGGTGATTTGCTTGCGACTCGCGCCAATCACCCAATCACAAATCACTGAATCACAAATCGTTTTTATGGGTGCGCTGCCAGACACCAACCGGTGGCGGGCCCGATGGAGAAGCAAATGAACAGAGGCGCACGAATCCTGGCGTTTCTCGCCGTGGTCCTGGCCTTGATGGGCTCCACCGCTTGCAATAAGCTGCGTGCTCGCGATCAGCTCAACAAGGGTGTCCAGGCTTACAAGAACGCCAAGTACGAAGAGGCGATCGAAAGATTCAAGAACGCGGTGGCGCTCGACCCCGGACTCATAAATGCCAAGCTTTATCTGGCTACCGCGTACGCCAACCAGTATGTTCCCGGCGCCGATACGCCGGAAAACAACAAGAATGCCGAGCAGGCCATCGACGTCTTCAAGGACGTCCTGAGCACCAATCCCCACCACGAGGCGCAGGTCAACAGCTTGAAGGGCATCGCCTCGCTCTACTTCCAGATGAAGAAGCTGGGCCAGGCCAAGGAGTACTACACCAAGGTGAAGGACCTCGATCCCAACGATCCCGAGGTCTACTACTCCATCGGCGTGATCGATTGGACCGAGACCTACCAGCCGCGCATGGAAGAAAAAGCCAAGCTCGGCCTGAAGCCCGAAGAGGCCATCAAGGATAAGAAGGTCTGCGAAGAGCTGCGAGCCAAGAACACCCCTTCGGTGCAGGAAGGCATGACCGTGCTGCAGAAGGCGATCGAGCTGCGGCCCGACTATGACGATGCCATGGCGTACCTGAACCTCATGTGGCGCGAGCAGGCCGACATCGAGTGCGGCGATCCGCAGGCCCGCGAGGAAGACCTGAAGAAAGCCGACGACTGGGTCAAGAGGACGATGGCCGTCAAGGCCGAGAAGGCCCAGAAGATCGCCAATCAGCCCGGTGGCATCACCGTCGACAAATAAATAGGTCCGAAGCGCCAGGCGCAAGGCCTCCGTCTCTCGCTCCAGCTCACCCGAAAGCCCGGTCAAGAGATCGGGCTTTTCTCTTGCTCTATCTCCCTTCGTGTCCCTTCGTGTCCTTTGTAGTGAGTTTTCGGCCGCTTCCGCAAATCGGCCGCACAGGTTATTGTGATGTGCCTCATTGGCGGCGGTTCCAGTGAGGGTTACATTGAATTGCTTTGCCTATGTTCAAGAAAGTCCTGATTGCCAATCGCGGCGAGATTGCGGTGCGCGTCATTCGCGCCTGCCGCGAACTCGGCATCCGCTCGGTCGCCGTTTACTCCGACGTCGACCGCGCCTCGCTGCACGTCCGCAAGGCCGACGAGGCCTACCCCATCGGCCCCGCCACCGCGAGCGAGTCCTACCTGAATATCGGCAAGATCCTTGACGTCGCCCGCCGCAGCGGCGCCCAGGCCATTCATCCCGGCTACGGATTCCTCTCCGAGAACGCGCACTTTGCCCGCGCCTGCGAGGATGCGGGCGTGAAGTTCATCGGACCCACCGCCGCGGCGATGGAAATGATGGGCTCCAAGACCCGCGCCCGCCAGGAAATGGAAAGGGCCGGTGTGCCCTTCGTGCCCGGTTCCTCGCGCGGCCTCGATTTCGGCGAGATGCAAACGCTCGCCGGGCAGATCGGCTATCCGGTCATGTTGAAGGCCGCGGCCGGCGGCGGCGGCAAGGGCATGCGCGCCGTGCATTCGGCGGCCGAACTGCGCAGTGCCTACGACGGCGCCCGCAGCGAGGCGCAGAGCGCCTTCGGCGACAACGAGGTCTACCTCGAAAAGCTCATTGTCAACCCGCGTCACATCGAGATGCAGGTCCTGGCCGACGAGCACGGTCACGCGGTGTACCTCGGCGAGCGCGAGTGCTCGTTGCAGCGGCGCCACCAGAAAGTCCTGGAAGAATGTCCGTCGCCCATCGTCACGCCCGACATGCGCCGGCGCATGGGCGAAGTTGCCATTCGTGTCGTCAAAACCGCGCGCTATACCAACGCCGGCACCGTCGAGTTCCTCGTCGATGAGCAGCGCAACTTCTACTTCCTCGAGATGAACACGCGCCTCCAGGTGGAGCATCCGGTCACCGAACTGGTCACCGGCCTCGACCTGGTGCAACTGCAGATCCAGATTGCTGCCCGCGAGGCGCTTCCGTTTCAACAACAGCATGTCACCCAGCGCGGCCATGCCATCGAGTGCCGCATCTACGCCGAGGACCCCGACAACAATTTCTTCCCCAGTCCGGGCATGATCACGATGCTGATCGCGCCGTCGGGCCCGGGCATCCGGCGCGACAGCGGCATGTACGAGGGCTGGACCGTCCCCATGGAATACGATCCGCTACTCGCCAAGCTGGTCGGTTACGGCGAGACGCGCGCGCAAGCCATAGCGCGGCTGCAACGCGCGCTCTACGAGTACTTCGTCGGCGGCATCAAGACGAATCTCAGCCTCTTCCGCCGCATTTTTCAGGACCCCGATTTCCG
>DASVHW010000048.1 GCA_036382395.1 Candidatus Binatia bacterium
CGACGTCAACGCGGTCGATCAGACCTGCGGCCCGAGCATACCACCGTGCAGCGATCCAAGCAGCATCAGCGAGGTCGCCTTTTCCGATGGTCGGGTGTTAGTTCCGAACGGATGTATCGGGAACTGCAACTACTCGAGCGGGGTGACCGTCGATGAAATCCTGACCATGGTGAACATCGCCCTGGGCAATGCGTCGATCAGCTCGTGCTATGCCGGGGACGCGAATGGAGACCTTCAGATTACCGTCGATGAGATTTTGCGCGCAGTGAATAACGCGTTGAACGGGTGCCCGGCGTGAGGCCGCTGCTCCGCCGCGTCGGAGAGCAACAGCGCTATTGGACGTAGGGATTGAAGTCTAGTTAGGTTGGGGGCTCGACTGGCGTTGCATTTTGGTATAGAAGTCACCCCGCAACACGAGCTGATTATTCGTAGTGTACGACATAACCTCAAAGGGAGGAACGATCATGGGTAACAAGAGGGGACGAATCACCTTTCTAGCTTCACTGATCGCCACGAGTGCGCTCTGCGTCGGGGTTGCGGCCGCGGCGGCGCCCTCGGTTGATGTTGGCAACGCGACACCGGATGCCAGCAACAAGGCCGTCGTTACGGTGTCTCTGACCAGCAATGGTGCCAACGTCGGCGGTTTGCAGAACGCCATCGTCTTCGACAACACCATCCTGACGCTGACGCCCGGGAACTGCCCCATCAACCCGGCCATCGGCCTCAGTCCCGGCGGCCTTGACTGCACCTCCGATACGACTGTTGGTCCCTGCAAGAATTTGAGCAAGGTGATTCACCAGTGTGGTACCAGCCCCCAGCCAGTCGGCTGCCCGGCGGGCGCGGGCTCGAACCTGAGCGCCTTCACCGGGATCGTCGCGGCGACGGCGGCTCCGAACACCAATTCGATCCCTGACGGCGCGCTGTACACCTGCACGTTTACCGTATCGGGAACGCTTCCAGCAGGGGGTGCCACGTTGCAGAACATCGACATCGTGACTTCCTCTCCGAGCGGTCTCCAGCTGTGTTCGTCGTCGGGCGCGACACCGTGCGGTGGCACGAACGGATTGATCAGTAGTGGAATTGTTCCCCCGACCAACACGCCGGGCACGCCGGGCGGGCCGACGAACACGCCGGGCACGCCGGGCGGGCCGACGAACACGCCGGGCACGCCGGGCGGGCCGACGAACACGCCGGGCACGCCGGGCGGGCCGACGAAGACGGCAACGGCGACCGCGACGGCTATGAAGACGCCGGGCGGGCCGACGAACACGCCGGTGCCGAGCGGCTTAGACTCAGATGGTTGCCAGATCAGCACGGTTGGTGGCAGCGCTTCGTGGTTACTGCTGATTCCAGCCGTCGGTCTGCTGGTAGTGCGGCGCAGACATCGGTAAGTCTGTGAACTAACCTCCGATCAACAGAGGGGGCCCAGTGATGGGCCCCCTTTTTTTCGTGCCCTTTTTGTTGAAAACCGAGTGCCCCTTCCCCAGCCTTGAACCATTCCCTCTGGTCACGTAAGAGGTGACAAATGCGTCACGTTGACAGACGGGTAGTGGTGACCGGCCTGGGACTGATCACGCCGCTCGGGAATAACGTCCCAACCAATTGGGAGAACCTGCTGGCTGGGCGCTCGGGCATCAGGGCGATAGCGCGCTTCGACGCGGCGCAGTTGCCGGTGCGCATCGCGGGAGAAGTGCGCGACTTCGATCCGCTGCGGTACATCGAGAAGCGCGACGTCAAGAAGATGGATGCATTTATCCAGTACGCCATTGCGGCGGCGCAGATGGCGGTGGATGACGGGCGGCTGGTTATCGATGCCGGTAATGCTGAACGGATCGGGGTGCTGGTTGGCGTCGGCATCGGCGGCATCGCGACACTGGAAGAGGGGGAGCAGAGCTTTTTGGAATCAGGTACGCGCCGGCTTTCGCCGTTCATGGTGCCACGGCTGATCGCCAACATGGCGCCCGGCCAGATCGCCATTCGCTTCGGCGCCAAGGGGGTGAATTACGCCGTCGCGAGTGCCTGCGCCTCCGGCGGGCACGCCATCGGCGAGGCCTACCGGCTGATTCGTTTCGGATATCAGGACAGTATGCTGGCGGGCGGCGCCGAGGCGGCGGTGACCCCGCTGAGTATTGCCGGTTTTTCCGTCATGCGGGCCTTATCGGCCCGCAATGATGAGCCTGAGCGCGCGAGCCGGCCGTTTGATAGCGAGCGCGACGGCTTCGTCATGGCGGAAGGGGCGGGGATTCTGGTCCTGGAGGAGTCCGAACGAGCCATCAAGCGGGGTGCGCGCATCTACGCCGAGATCATCGGCTACGGCGCCAACTCCGATGCCTATCATATCACTACGCCGGCTCCGGATGGCGAGGGCGCGGCCCGCTGCATGCGCCTGACCTTGGACGATGCGGACATCGAGCCTGGCGAGGTCGACTACATCAATGCCCATGGGACCTCGACGCCGTACAACGACGTCAACGAGACACAGGCGATCAAGCGCGTGTTTGGCGGGCATGCGCGGCGGCTCGCCGTCAGCTCGACGAAGTCGATGACCGGTCATTTGCTGGGCGCGGCGGGGGCGGTCGAGGCGGCGTACACCGTGTTGACCGCGTACCACGGCGTGATTCCACCGACAATCAATTACGAACACCCGGATCCCGAGTGTGATCTCGATTACGTTCCAAATGTGGCACGCACCGCCGCGGTGCGCGTGGCGCTGTCGAACTCCTTTGGTTTCGGCGGCACCAACGCCTGCCTGGCCTTCCGGCGGTTTGATCAGCTGTGAAACCCTTGCTCGAGAAGTTGTTTCAACGGCGCTTGCTTTTCGTTGCTGGGAAGGGTGGGGTCGGCAAGACCACGACGGCGTGTGCGCTCGCCTTGATCGCGTCGCAACTCGGAAAGCGTACGCTGCTGACCGAGGTCGACGGTGCCGGGCGCGCCGCATACCTGCTGGGGGTCGAGCCGGCGCCGATCGGTCTGCCGCGCCGGGCAGGTCCATTACTATCCGTGATGTCGGTGGAAGGCGGCGCCGCGCTGGCGGAATATCTGGAGATCATTCTGCCGGTGAAGCGCGTGTTGCAGGCGGTCTTTGCAAGCCGCATCTACAAGTATTTCGTGGCGGCGGCTCCCGGTCTGAAGGAACTGCTGACCATCGGCAAGATCTGGTACGAGGCGGAACGCTTGGAGGAATCTGGAGGGCAGCGCCTCTGGGACCTGGTGATTGTCGACGCTCCGGCTACCGGGCACAGCCTGCAGTACCTGCGTATGCCGCACGCGGCGCACCAGGCCTTTGGCGGCGGCTTGGTGGGCCGGGAAAGTAAGCGTATCGTCGACCTCCTGGTCGACCCACGGGTGACGGCGGTCAACCTGGTGACCACCGCGGAAGAAATGCCAGTGAATGAGACGCTCGAGATGTACGAGCAAATCCGTGATGAGCTGCACATGCCGCTGGGTATCCTGTTCTTGAATCGGATGCATTACGCGACGTTCGAGGCGAAACAGGTCGACAACCTGGAACGCAAGCTGGCCAAGCTGCACGACGCGCGGGAACGCGCCATCGCCACGGAGGTTATGAACCGCGGGCGGGAGGAGGCCGGGTGGACCGCCATCAACCACCGGTACTCGCAGCGGCTGGCTAGCGAGGTGCGCATGCCGCGCATCGAAGTGCCCTTCGTGTTTGCCGAGGAATTTGGTCTGAAGGAAGTGCATGCCGTCGTGGCGGCGATCGTGCGGGACAGCGCCGGCTCGACGCGGCGGGGAGCCGTCCATGGGCGGGCTTGACGAGTTATTGCGCCGCCATCACATCATCATCTGCGCCGGCAGCGGCGGGGTGGGGAAAACCACCACCGCCGCATCCATTGCGCTCCGCGGCGCGCTCGCGGGCAGACGCACGGTGGTCTTGACGATTGATCCCGCTAAGCGGCTGGCCAACGCACTCGGTATGCGCACCGTGGGTGGCAGCGGTTCGGTCGTGACGGGTGACGATCTCCAGCCGGGGATGCTTACCGCCATGATGCTGGATCAGAAAGGGGCCTGGGACGAGCTGGTCGAACGGCATGCGCCTTCAGCCGAGGTCCGCGACCGCATTCTCAACAACCATTTTTATCAGCATCTGTCGCAGAGCTTTGCCGGCTCATACGAGTATGTGGCCATTGAGCAGTTGTGTGAGCTGCACGCCAGTGGTGCATACGATCTGATCGTGGTCGACACCCCCCCAACGCGCCATGCGCTCGATTTCCTGGAGGCGCCGCAACGCCTTGCGGACTTCCTTGACCGGCGAGTGGTGAAGTGGTTCGTCCGCCCATATTTCTCGGCTGGCTGGGCCACCTTGCGCTTCGTGAATCGCACGGTCGGGTTCTTGTTTCGCCGCTTGGAGGAGGCCACGGGAATCTCCGCGTTGGTTGAAGTGTCCGATTTCTTCACCTCGATGAGCGGGTTGTTCGAGGCGTTCGCGCCACGCGTACGCCGCGTGTACGAGCTCCTGCGTTCCAGCGACACGTGCTTTGTGCTCGTGGCCGCCCCGGAGGAGCAGGTGCTGACCGAAGCGGAGTACTTTTGCCGTAAAGTACGCGAACTCGACATTCCCCTGCGGACGGTAGTGTTCAACCGGACCCACCGCGAGTTGACGGCGGGGCGTCAGGGGGTGGCGGCAGATGAGGTCACACGGCTGATGATGCGCCTGCTCGGTGAAGAGACGCTCGCTACGAAATTGGCGGAGAACTTCAGCCACTACGAAATGATCGGGCGCGGCGACGGATTGCGGATGGAATCGTTCCGCCGCATTCTGCCGAAGGGAGTTGCCACGATCGAGGTTCCCAACTTCAATTCGGATGTCCACAGCCTCGCTGACCTGCGCGCCATGCACCCCTTTCTGTTTGCCGCATAAGGAATACACCCGAGGCATGGCGTTTCCGCCGGAGGCGCGAAGCGCCATACGTCTGAGCACAGAGATTCCAATCTGCGTGCTGTAAGCTGCCGTCTTCGATTCGTGACTGCTGTTCCGTCTAGGCGACAGTTCGGCGCCCTGAAGAATTCACCATGGCTTGATTCAGCACTGGTCTAGCGTTTGCAGATGGTGAAAGGTGCGGGAATTGGTGGACCGCATCTTGCCCCCGCAGTCCACCAGAGGGGATGGGCGGGAAGGAAACTTCCGACCGTGTACGGACCGCCTCCGCGCGTTCCTCCAGATATGGAGCGCCCACTCCCATCTCGCTTGCGAAACGGTTGACGATGGAACCTGTTCCCCAGAGACGCTCCACCTACCTCTACGCGTTTGGCTTTATCTTCGCCGTCGCCTTCACCGTGTATGTCTTTGTCTTGAGTTACTGAGGTCCTTTTGGCGCTCGGGTGGCGGTAGACCGTCCTCGTAGCCATGCCGGGCCTATCACTTGACCGTCCGTTCTATCCAGTCTGCGAAGACCACGGGAGCTCCTTGTCCTAGGGCGGATAATTAATTAATGTTCCTGTTGATGTGGTGGACTCTACTTCCCCTGTGGCGCAGAATAAGGTAAGCCTATCGGTCAGTTTGGACTGACGTCCGTGATCGGCGGTCCCCCGGTTATTTGCTCGAAAGGAGAGAAGCATGCGAAGCGAGTTGAGGGTGAGTGATCTCAAGAAGCGAGTACGCACCAGTAGCAGGTTGATGAATGTCAAGATTCCCGCCTACGTCAGCGATGCGATAGAGAAGGTGGCAAGTGATCTCGGCGCATCCAAGACCGAGGTAGTGATCGCGTTGCTCAATGAAGGACTCGACGCGGCAGCCTCGGCGTTGAAAAGTTGGCGTCCTCCGAAAGCGTCCGCCGGATCGGCGAATCGCGCTTGTGCTGTGCCATCCTGCGACCGCCCGCATGTGGCAAGGGGTTACTGTGCCAACCATTACCAAGCGTTGCGTCGAGGTAAACTCAGTCGTCCTGCATGACGTACGAGCCGTCAGCGGCTCGGATGCATCCTCAGTCTAGCGTCTCGGAGGCGGACAAGCGGCAGGTCAGCTGCCACGGTGGTAGTGGGTCTTCCGTTTTACGACAATTTCCCGTTCGAGATAGAAGATATCGACCTTCTCCGGGTTCCCATCCTTACGGGAAAATTTGTGTCCGTGGAGAGTGGTTGCAACGATACCGAGGTCGGGACGTCCTGGGTAGTCCCGCTTCTCCCGCACCTCGGTGGATGCGAATACGGTGTCGCCGGCGAATATGGGTGCGGTATGGCGGCCGGAGGGATAGATGAGATCGGCCACGGCGTTGTCTGCCACATCCGGGCAGGATAGCCCCAGACACAGGTTGAACGGGATGCCGCCGTACACGATGAGCTGCCCGCCGAGGTATTTCTCGGGCTGCTGGTCGATCAAGTACTGATTGCAGTGCACTTGGGACGTATTGTCGAGCATGGCGGTGAGGGCGACGTGTTCGGTCGTGATGACGCGCCCGCGGGAATGCTCGATGACATCTCCAGGGGTGAAGTCTTCGAAGTACGTGTCGCTGCTCGTCAGGTGCGCTAAGTCTTCGTAGCGGCGGCCACTGTCATAGGCGGGCAACTGCAGTTCGCAGGCCACGTGGGGAACGGCCCCGACGGTCGTTTCCCGTACCTCCACCGTGGCATCACGTTTCCACACCTGCACTTTGCGCTCGTAGGTGAGCACGACGTCGTCGTGCTGGTTCCGTCCCGTGGTTTGTACGTGCACGATGCCGCGGTCCGCCTCGCGGCTGGAGGGCTTGATGCCCAACACCGTCGAGCTGACCTCGATGGTGTCGCCAACGTAGACCGGCATGCCGAAGCGCATATCGATGTATTCCAGATTGGCCCGCGCGTTTTCCGAGATGTCTTCGACGCTCTGACTGAAGACCACGTTCATGACCAGTCCCGGCGGCATCACCAGGCCACGGAAACCGTAACGCTCCGCATAGCGCCGGTTCTTGTGTAAGGGGTTGGCGGTCATGTCGTACGGGGTGAAGGCGTTGAAAAGCCCCTCCGTGAGTGTCTTGCCGACTTTGTGACGAAACACCTGGCCGGCCCGAAAGTCCTCGAGGAAGTTCCCTTTGTGCTTCTTGATGACTGCCATGGCTGTCTCCCGGCGTTCGCGTTCGGTTACAAGAACGCACGATGATGGCAAGAGCCAAATGGTGTGTCAACGCCCGTCGAATCTGAGCCGTCGCAGTTCAACAGTGTCAGTGGCGGCGGCTGCAGCGGAGGAGCCGACCGGCTCCTCCGGCCTCTGAACACTGGGGAAACTACTTGGGTTATGAGGCTTGGCCTGCTACTGTCGCCTGCGTGCGTGTGGCACTGAGGTTATTCATCTGGGCACTGGTGATGTCTTGGTTCGTAGGCGGCGTGCCTGTGGCCGTTGCCGGACCAGCGAAGCCAGGAGCAGTCGAATTAGAGGACGAAAAGGAAGTCGAGAGCAGCGGCGCGGCGTTGCGCCGTATCCCCTGCGAGCAAGTGATTGCGCACATCGATCACGATCCCAAACCTAATCAGGTGACAGACGCAGTACACATAGCCAGGCAGATGCACACCAGTGTCCTATGGGTGGATCGCTGTATGGAGGCTTACGGCCGGCGCATGAAGCAGGAGGTCCATAACAGCGCCGAAGCCAGGGAACACCGCCTGGAGAGTTTGGAAGAGGATGAGCCGGAAGAAGTAGGTTCCGAGGAGTTGGGAGAAATGGATACTCAGGACCGAAGGGAGCTTCGGCGACTCCGTCCGCATCCGGACAAAGAAAGTGGGCTTGGAACGAAAACCCGGCCAACCCCGAGAGCTAACGAAGACGACTAGTGACACCCAACAGTCACACCTTGACGGTGAAGTAGGATGGCTGTACTCGTTCTCGTTCGTCATGGTGAATCGCAGTGGAACCTGGAGAACCGCTTCACCGGCTGGGTCGATGTGCCGCTGACCGAAAAGGGGCGGGAAGAAGCACGCCGTGCCGGAGAGAAGATCCGGCAGCTCCGCTTTGAACAGGCGTATACGTCGGTGTTGCAGCGGGCCACGGAAACGCTTGACATCGTGCTGAAGGTGATCGGCCAGGAAGGCATTCCGGTGGCCTACGACCAGGCCCTCAACGAGCGCCACTATGGCGATCTGCAAGGCCTGAACAAGGCGGAAACGGCAGCTAAATTCGGCAAAGAGCAGGTGCACATCTGGCGCCGAAGCTACGACGTGTCACCCCCCGGTGGTGAGAGTCTCAAAGGCACGGCCGCACGCACGCTGCCATATTTCCAGACGCATATCCTGCCGGACCTACGGGCTGGCAAGAATGTTCTGGTTTCTGCCCATGGCAACAGCCTGCGCTCCATTGTCATGGAACTCGATCACCTCACCAAGGAACAAGTGATGGAATTGAATATCGCCACCGGCGTTCCCATCGTCTACGAGTTCGGCTCGGACTTGAGCATTCTCTCGAAACGCATCCTGGACGACTGCTGAGTCTGGCAGGTTCATGCTGGCCTCTCCTTCTCAGGACGCAGCTCTCAGGGCTCAGGACTGACTGGCCCGCTGCGGCACTAGAAGAACAAAGACCATGGCTCCCAGCCCGGCGAGGGCGGCACCCACGGTGAAGGCCAACGCAGGGCCTCCCCAACCCCATAAGAGGCCAAACATCACGCTGGCTGGTAGCGCCGCGATGCCGATGATCAGGTGGTAGTATCCGAACGCCGCTCCCCGCTGCGTTGGCGCCAGGTCAGCGACGAGGGCTCTCTCGGTGCCCTCGGTCAATCCGAAAAAGAGCCCGTAGCTCGCAAAGAGCATCCAGATCTCCAACTCGGTGGTCGCCCACGCGAAGCCGAGATACACCAGTGCGTATATCACCCAGCCCAGGAAGATGATCCACTTCCGTCCCAAGCGGTCCGAGAGGCCGCTGCCCGGAATCGAGCTCACGCTCTTTGTGACATGCAGGAGGCTCCACAGCAGAGGCAGGGCCGCCACCGAGACGCCAAGCTGGCGCGCCCGCAAGAGGAGAAACGCGTCGGTGGAGTTTCCGAGGGTGAAGATCAAGAGGGCGACAAAGAAGTTTCGTAGCGGACGTGACGGTGCCTGCCAGGTGCTGTTGGCTGGTGCAGGAGCGAGGGTGTGGCCGGGTTCTCGTACACCGAACGCCACGACGGCGAGGGCCAGCACCCCGGGAATGGACGCCAGTGCGAACACCAGGCGATAGCGTTCGGCAAATACGCTCATCAGGAGGAAGGCGATCAAGGGGCCGATGACGGCACCCAAGTGGTCCATGGCCCGATGGAACCCGAACGATCGCCCCCAGGCTGAAGCGGGGCTCGATTCGGCCAGTAAAGCGTCCCGCGGTGCCGCGCGCAGTCCCTTGCCGGTCCGGTCACTGAAGCGGAGAACCAATACATGCCAGGGGGCGGTGGCTGCTGCCACCAAGGGACGAGCCACGGTGGCAATGGCGTAGCCCGCCACCACTAAGCCTTTGCGCCGAGCCAGCCGGTCCGATAGCCGTCCCGACAGCAATTTGACCACGCTTGCTGTGCTGTCGGCGACGCCTTCGATCAGACCGATATAGGCCGGGCTGCTGCCCAGCACGATCGTCAGAAAGGTCGGCAGCAAGGGGTAAATCATCTCGCTGCTGATATCGTTGCAGAGGCTGGTGACGCCAAGGAGGACGATGTTCCGGTCTAATCCGAGAAGGTGGGGACGGCGCGGCATGCGCCGGACGTATAGCACATTGCGGCCCGACACCTGCCCGCCGTGGGGGCTGCAGAATTTTATTGCAAGACGGGATGCTCCCGTGCTAATCCACAACACGCAGCATGGCCGGGTGGTGACGCGACGACCTCGCTGGAGCCCGGAGTTTGCAGCAGCAGGCGGTCAGATCGGAGATGCGAAGCTGATGAAATTGCTGTCGCAAGACATTACGGAAGGACGTCTTCGCCCTGCACTCAAACCCGAAGAGCGCTTGCTCCTGGCCGTGGTGGAGTCCGCATACTGGGATTTGCAGAGTCAGGACCCGATCCGCCAACGGACGGCACGTCACTACTTTCTCGACGAACACGACGAACACACCTTCAGCTTCGGGTCCATCTGCCAGCATTTCAGCTGGTCGTCGGCGTCGATCCGGTCGCAGCTCAGCGCGCTGCTGTACGCGCAGGTACAGGCGCAGGTGCAGTCAAGTTCAATCCATGCGTGCTGAGCGCTGTACGCGCGGCGGTGTGACATTCCCCTTTTCTGAAGGACCCCGAAAGAAGCTGCGCCCGATGCATGTCGGGCGCGATCGCTCTACGACCAAGATTTACTGCGAAGGATCGGGTACATGGCCGTGATCGATGGCGGCGCGCTGGTGGGCCGCGTGTTGAAGGAACAGAAAGTCAGGTATCTGTTCGCCGTCAACGGGGGACATACGTTCCCGATTCTTGCCAATCTGCGTAACAACGATGTTCAGCTGATTCACATGCGCCACGAGCAGGCGTGCGCCTATGCGGCGGACGCTTACGCCCGCACCACGGCGACAGCTGGGGTGTGCAGCGTCACCGCGGGATGCGGCCTGACCAATGCCGTGACTGGCCTGTGCGGGGCCGGCCTCGCCGGCAGCGCGGTCGTTTGTGTTGCCGGACAGCATCCCAGCACCGAAGATTACCTGGGTTCGTTTCAAGAGGCCTACGGATCGGACGTGTGCCGGAGTTTCTCCAAGTTCGCCAAGCGCGTCATTGAGTGGTCGACGATTGAGGTGGACCTGCGCCGAGCGTTCCGAGAAGCGCTGTCGTATCCGCAAGGGCCGGCGCTGGTCGAGATTCCGGTGAACCTCCTCTATCACCAGGACGACAGCGCGCGGCAGCGCCGGGGTGCGAAGCCCTACGACCTGGACGAATTGCGTTCGCAAGGCGACCCGAGACAGATCGAGCGGGCGCTCGAGCTGCTCGTGAAAGCGGAGCGCCCCTTGATCGTCGCCGGCGATGGCGTCTTCTGGTCCGGCGCCTCGACGGAGCTGCGCGAGTTTGCCGAACTGGGCCACGTTCCAACCTACACCCGCCGGGCGGGCCAGGGAGCCGTCCCCGAAGACCATCCCCTGGCGGTGCGTGGCTCCTGGAAAAAGCCGTTCACCGGTCACGCCGATGTCGTGCTGGCCATTGGGTTCAGGTTCTGGAGCGGCGAGCACTTTGGCGAACCACCAACCTGGAACGACAAGGCTACCTACGTGCAGGTGGATCCGGTTGCGAGCCGCATCGGACAGCATGTGCCGGCAGAGGTGGCGATCGTCGGAGACCCGAAGCTGGTGCTGCGCCAGTTGATCGACACGGCGAAGCGGCTGAACCTCGATTTCTCGCAGCGGAAAGACTCTGAATGGTTGCGGGAGGTCGCCGGAGCCCGTGCGCGCTACGACCAGGCGACCGATGCGCATGAACGCGCCGCGCGCGACCAGAGGCCGGTTCACCCGGGCCACCTCGCACGCACCCTGTGTGAAGTGATGGATCGCGACGCGACGATGGTGCTCGATTCGTTCACGATGAGTGGCTGGATGACGCAATGGTTCACGGCGCGGTTTGCTGGCCAGGTCGTCGATGCCGGTCCGCTGGCTCCCGTTGGCCATGGGGTCGGGATGGCCATCGGGGCGCAGCTCGCCCGGCCGCATAAACAGGTTGTGCTGGTGATCGGTGATGGGGGCCTGGGCATCGGCGGCTGGGACATCGAGACCGCTGTTCGCTACCAGCTTCCCATCATTACGGTGCTCTGGAACAACAGTTCGTGGGGGCCGGGGTTCGAGGAGATGCCGTTCCTGAAAGGTCGCGTCGACCCATTCGAGATGCTGCCGAACCTGCGTTACGACAAGATGTTTGCCGTTATGGGCTGTCATGCCGAACACGTCGAGGAGCCAAGCCAATTGCGGCCGGCGCTGGAGCGTGCAGCACGGTCGGGCAAGGCCTCCTTCATCAACGTCATCGGCGATAAACGCATCGGCCATCCGCGGCTGGGTGGCGACCTGCTCGGGTCCACAGAGGTGTAGGACAGCGACGAGTTCTTGATCAGAGCGGGAAAGGGCGCTCGAGAAGGATCTCGCCTTTTGCGCCCACGACGTACAGGGTTACGGTGTCAAATGGCGCCTGGCCGACCGGGTGCTGCAGGGTCGCGTTGAGACGCACCCAGCCGGAGGTGAGCTTGATGGGCTCGCCGGTGGGCGGGGTGCTGCCACGGAAATGGCCTCCCGTCGTCACGGCGCTGATGGCCGGCGCAGGCCAGACCACCCACAGCTTCGGCGATACGTGCTCGTTGCGGGCGACTATGTAGATGTAGCAATCGATGGTGGCCCGGGTCGTGAGTCGTAAGCGCACGGTGACGTTCAACCGCTCAGCGTCCGAGCTCTTTTCCCTGCGGGCGGAAAACCCACTGAACTCGATGAGTGGTGCGGCGGCGGACTCCGCTGCCGCCTCCACGTTCTCGGCGCCGTTCGGGTGTTGAGTGGCACGAAACGTCAGGTAGCCGAGCGCCGCTGCCGTTGCCACCAGTGCCGTGTACGTCAGTGAGCTGACTACGCCTCGCCAGCGTGGGGTCAGAGATTTAAACATTGGACGGGAGAGTGAGGCGAACTGCGGCCGGTCAAGGCAATCCCTGAGTGTGGCGCTAAAATATTCTGATGGCGACGTCGGCCGGATCTTCGAGCAGCGAGAGCAGCGTGTCATCGAGTTTGACAAGCGTCAGTGACGCCCCGGCCATGTCGAGCGACGTGCAGTACTCGCCCACATAGCTGCGCCGAACCGTGATGCCTTGGGCGGCCAGCTGCTGGTGCGCCCGCCCGTAGAGCAGGTAGAGTTCACCGATCGGGGTTCCGCCGAGCCCATTGATCATCAAAGCAACTTGATCGCCACTCTTGAATGGCAGGTCTGAGACGACCGCGTCGAGCAGCAGGTCGGCAATGGCGTCGGCGGTCGCCAGTTTGGTACGGCGGCGGCCGGGCTCGCCGTGGATGCCGATGCCGATCTCCATCTCGTCATTGCCGATGTCAAAGAGCGGCATGCCCTTGAGCGGCGGCGTGCAAGAGCTGAGCGCAACGCCCATGGTGCGGGTGACGCCGTTGACGCGCGTGCCGAGTGCCACCAGCTCATCGAGCTCAGCACCTCTCTCGGCGGCCGCACCGACGGCCTTGATCACAAAAAAGTTTCCGGCCACCCCACGCCGCCCGACCGTGAAGCTCGACCCCTTGACGGCGACGTCGTCATCAATGATCAGCGTCTCGACGCGCATGCCGTCGGCCTCGGCGAGTTCACGTCCCATCTCGAAGGCCAGCCGGTCGCCCGTATAGTTGTTGACGAGATGCAGGATGCCTTTTTTGGAATTGAGCAGCTTGCTGGTTTCATGAACGAATTCCACCGGCGGCCCGGCGAACA
Source organism: Candidatus Binatia bacterium (assembly GCA_036382395.1). NCBI lineage: Bacteria > Candidatus Binatota > Binatia (SeqCode) > Binatia bacterium. Next base: position 13,314 of record DASVHW010000048.1, read on the forward strand.
CGTCACCCGGACAGGCGGCATCGAGCATGCCTTTGCCGACGATCATCGTGTGAGCGGGCTCGTGACCGGACCCCGAGCCTTGGATGATGGACACCTTGTTGTCGCGGGGTGCGTCCGCCCGCATGATCAGGTTGTATGCCGGCACGTATCTGAGCGTTGTCGGGTTAGCCAGAGCAATCCCCTTGAGCATTTCCGGCACGAACTGTTTCGGATCGTTGACGAACTTCTTCATCGTTGCTCCTTTCCCGTGTCGTGTGACTCACGCCAGGCGGCGCTAATGCGTTGTAGAATTACGCCAACTGCCACCGCGCCGGCATCAGGAGAACCGACGCTGCGTTCGCCGGTGTATGCTGCCCGCCCCTTTTTCGCCACCAGGTTGGTAGTCGCTTCGGCCGCCCGGGTCGCCGCCTCGGCGGCCCGCTGCAAAGCGGCGATGCCGTGATCGGCAGTTCCGTTCGGATTTGCCAGGTCGGTCTCGAGGCTGTCGATGGCGGGGACGAGCGCGTCGAGGAGGGTTTTGTCGCCAAGCTGCGCACCGCCGCGCTGCTGAATTCCAGCCACCGCCGCGCGGAGCATGGTGATGAGGTCGGTGGGGGCGAGCCTCAGCCGGTCACCTGCGGCGGCGCCGGCACGGAGGAATGCCGTTCCCCACAAAGGGCCGGAGGTGCCGCCGACTTTGCTGGAGATGACCAGCGCGATCTTCTTGAGCAGAGTGCCGATGCTGGTGCGGTCAAAAGTCGCGAAATCCTGCAGCACGACCTCGAAGCCACGGGCCAGCGAAGAGCCAAAGTCCCCGTCAGCGGCGACGGCGTCGAGGTCGCAGAAGTACTTCTCGTTGGCGACGATGGTCTCGGCCATTGTCCTGAGCACAAGATCAACGTCGGCAATGGATGATAGCTCCATGCAGGTTCCCCTTCACTCTCTCAGGCCAGACAGGCGACGAGATCATCGAGCCTGACGAAGTCGCCCGGATGCGCCGCGCATCGGCTGGCGAGCACCCGCGTCCTTTCGCCGCCCGGATCACCGAGCGAAGACACGACCAGGACCGCCTCGAGGAAATCTTCTCCTTCAGTGTAGCCGTTGACGGTGATCAGGCAGCGCAGCCCCGCCCCGGTGGCGGCGAGCAGGCCGTTGCGCGAATCTTCGATCACCAGCACCTCCTGAGCCGCCACGTTCAGACGTTCGAGCGCCAGGTGATAAATGTCCGGCGCCGGCTTCTTCTTCGGCACGATGTCGCCGGCAAGAACCAGCGTAAAGCGCGCGGCCAAAGCCGGTCCGGCGACGTGATCGAGGATCGCTTTCACGGCCGGCTCTGCCGAGGTGGACGCAACGGCAAGTTGCCACCCGGCGCCGAGGGCGTCGGCGATGATGCGGGTGATGCCTGGCCGGGCGGGCAATGTCCCGGCGGTCACCATCTCCGTGTACATCGCGGTCTTGCGCTTATGCCAGCGGGCGACTTCCGCGAGCTGTGCCTGGCGGTCCGCCGGCAGGCCGGCGGTGCGGACGAATTCATCGGTCAGGAGACTCGCCATGCGCTCCTTGCCGCCACCGATCGAAAGGCGCCGGCCATACTCTTCTTCCGACCAACGCACGGGCAAGGCAAACTCCTCGAAGGTCTGATTGAAGGCGGGCAGGTGGCCGTGCCGCTCCGTGTCGGCGAGAACGCCGTCACAATCGAAGATGAGCGTTCTTACCATGCCTTGCCCGCGCTCCCGAACATGCGGATGTGATCCGCGGCCATTGCCATCACCTCTGTGCGGACGAAGCGGAACAGCGCCGGGGGGTCATACTTGCCCGGGTGCTCCTGCAAATAAGCGAGGGTCGCGCGCATGTAGCTGATCTTGACCGCGGTCGAGATGTTGATCTTGGCGCACCCACGCGCGATCAGATCCGTGAACTGCTCCAGCAGCAGCCCGGTGCCGCCATGCAAGGCGATGGGTATTGGCACGGCCGTGACGATGTCGGACACGCGCTGCGCATCGAGCTTGGGGGCGGCTTTGTACATTCCGTGGGCGTTGCCGATGTATGGCGCGAAGATATCAACGCCCGTCGAGCGGATAAAGTCGAGGGCCGTGTCCAGCGACTGGACGACGCTGGCTTCGTCCGACCCCACCCCGTCTTCCACGCCCATGATTCCTTCGATCTCCCCTTCGACGTGAGCACCGTATGCCCTGGCCTGGGCGACGACTTCGATGGTCTGCCGCCGGTTTTCTTCCACCGGCAGGTGCGAACCGTCGAAGAGGACAGAGTTCCAGCCCTTGTTTAGGCAGGCGGTGATGACTGCACGGTCCGGACAATGGTCTAGATGAAGCGACACGGGGATCGGGAGGGGGGAAGCCATTTCACGGAACATCGCGTACAGCACGTTCAAGCCGATGGACTTGACGGTTTTCACGGAGGTTTGGATGATGAGCGGGGCCTTCAATTCACAGGCGGCGGCCAGCACCGCCTCGAGTGTGAGGTCGTTGACGATGTTGAACGCCCCTACGCCGTAGCGTTCCTCGAACGCCCGACTCAGAATCTCCTTGATGGAAACTATCGGCATCGATCACCTCCTGTCCGGAATACAGTCTCGGGCCAAAGTGAAATCTGGTCGCAAGCCGGTATGCGGAGCATTGCGCTGACCACTCCACTTTATTCCACGTTGTGGTCCGCGCGGCAAATTGAACCACACCCATCGGCGGTCTGGCCAGACCCTTGCCGCCAGATAGGCATTCGCCTATTGCAGAAGGCGTAGACGACTGCTGGAGGGGCGGACCACGGGTCAACCCGCCACCACAACACGGGAGGAGCATCGTGCCTGACGAAAATATGGAAAAGGAGTTGGAGCGGTTGCGGAAAGAGAATGCGGCGCTCAAGGGTGGTCGAACCGGAGGCGTGACGTTTCGCGTTTCCGAAAAGGGGGCAGTGTCGGTGTACGGTCTCGGCCGCTTCCCGGTGACGCTCTATCAGGAGCAGTGGGACAAGCTACTCGCTGCCACCGATGAACTGCGGGCCTTCATCGACGCCAACCGAGAGCGACTGAAGAAGAAGGAGCAATCCTGACGACGATGTCGTGATTAATGGCGATTCCGTGCCTGATGCCCCCTCCGTTCGACTTAGCGCGGATGGCGCACTGATCGGAGAGAGAATAGCTGGCTGGCTGGGGCTGCGTCACGCAGCCTGCACTGGCGCCGCAGGGCAGATGAAACGCTGGGCGTTGGCCGGCGGCAATTCCCAAGTGTTGTGGCAAGTTAGTCTGACGATAGGTCCCTTTCCGGCGGGTGCGAGTACATTCCGCGGCCACCGCGCACCAGCTCTCCGCCGATATGAATCCGGGCATGCGCGCTCACAAAAGCAAGATGTCCATTGGTGGCTCAATCTCGGATCTCGAAGATGAGCTCGCCCTCGACAGCGGCATTCATTTGTACCTGCGAATCGGAACGCAGTGGCGCGCCGCCTCTGTTACGCGGCAAGCCGCAGCGTGTGCAACCGCTTGAGGTTCCAGCCGGTGCACACCAACGCGGATGTGATGATTCCGAAGGTGGGTTCCACCGTACACTTGCGCGTCGCATACACCGTTCGCCCCCCAGGCGTATGCAGCCGATGCGTCATGCGATCGACCCCGCTGGCGTCCTTTGCCCCCGGCGCCGGTTCGCTCAACCGTTGCGCCCGCGGGCAGCTCGGCTCCGACGGCGTACATCTCGAACCTTACGTAGTCGAGCAGGAAGCACGGCACCTGATCCACAAAGACCGAGAGGCTGGGTTGAACAAGGTCTCGCCGCTCGATCACCTGCACCGAAGCATGAATGAGGGTGACGGCAGGCGCCGTTTAGCCGGAATCGGCCCGGTCCTTGCCCACCCCTTCGCCCTTCCGTCGGCCTGCCTTGACTACGCACGAAGGCAGCCCGGATCAGCCGGAAGACCGCTTACGCCAAGCGGGGTACAGACCCCCCTCTTGAGCTGAGTCCTACACACCACGTTTTGCGGTACCACCTGCTTCTGCGCTGGACCCACGACCTCCTGTCAACAGTCCATCCACGGACAATGCGCCGGCACCAACGATGAGAAGGTACCATGAGCCGAGCAGCATGCAGAGATCGGTACGAGCTTCGTGCGTCATGCTCCAGAAGCCGGCGACGGAAGGGTTCGCGAATCCCCAAAACCCGTGACCGAGCAGAATCGGAAGCTTCGTGG